>NZ_JACVZO010000079.1:0-540 GCF_017151845.1 Staphylococcus sp. EG-SA-17 | reverse complement strand
ACATGGGTGTTGATAGAAGAACAGTTGATAAATATTTAAATGGCTTTGAGCCAACCAAAAAGAGAAATCGTCAGTCTATTATTGACAAGTATTACCCTATCATCGAAAAATTACTTTCAGACTCTAGTGAACAAAAGTTCTACTATAAGCGTATTCTTTGGCAATATTTGAAGGATAAACATGGGTTAACGTGTGCCTATTCTACATTTAGAGCTTATATCCTTAAACATGATGAGTTTAATCGTTATTTTATGAAAGGTTATCAACAGATGTCGCCTAAAGGCACAACGAGATTCGAGACAAAAGCCGGTCATCAAGCACAGTTTGACTGGAAAGAAGGTATTAACTTTAAAACGAAGGATAATCAAATCGTTTCACTAAATATAGGCGTACTACTACTTCCTTATTCCCGTTTTGTAATCATGCAAGTGACAATGAATAAATCAAGTGATGTCTTATTTAATTTATTGACACAAGCGTTTGAGCTAATGGGAGGTGTGCCTAATGAACTTGTAACGGATAACATGAAAACGGTCATGG
>NZ_JACVZO010000078.1:0-553 GCF_017151845.1 Staphylococcus sp. EG-SA-17 | reverse complement strand
AACTATAAATGTTAGACATTTAGCTGACTTAAGACCATTTTATGAAACTATATTGGGATTTGAAGTTATTACAGAAACAAATCATTCTGTTCGGTACGAGATAGGTCAGTCAAATCATTTTTTAACATTAAATGAAGTTATAAATGGTAGGGAACCACTTTTATCTGAAGCAGGATTATTTTATGTAGGTATATTGCTTCCTAGTATTACAGATTTAGCCGATTTACTTGTACAAATGACAGACTTTGAAATTCCGGTAAATGGTGGAGAACAAAGTGTTTGTATGTCCCTCTTTTTTGAAGATCCAGAAGGGAATGCGTACAAGTTTTATGTCGACCATGATATGGATTACTGGGTGTACGATAATGAAAATGTGAAGTTAGATATTGAAGCAATCAATGTTCCACGTTTACTAACTAATGTATCAGAACAAACTTGGCAAGGGATTCCTAAAGGCACTAAAATAGGGAATTTATCACTTAAAACGATACGTATGTCAGAGGTTGAATCTTATTATTTAAGATATTTTGGACTTGAACTATCTGCGTATTTA
>NZ_JACVZO010000077.1:0-557 GCF_017151845.1 Staphylococcus sp. EG-SA-17 | reverse complement strand
CAACAGATACTAGAACTTTAATTCCATTTTTAACAATGATTCAAAATACCTTCGGTTATTTACCAGAGTATATTGTAGCTGATGCAGGTTATGGTAGTGAGCAAAACTATATGGCTATTATAGATGATTTTAATAAAACGCCACTTATTACGTATGGCATGTTTATTAAAGATAAAACTAGAAAGTTTAAAAGTGACATTTTTAACACTCAAAATTGGAAATATGACGAACTTAATGATGAATTTATATGTCCTAATAACAAAAGAATAGGTTTTAAAAGATATGCATACCGTAATGATAGATATGGTTTTAAACGTGACTTCAAGCTATAAGAATGTGATGACTGTTCATCATGTTCTTTGAGACATCAATGCATGAAGCCAAATTAGAAATCCAATAAGAAAATTATGAAGAATTATAATTGGGAATTCTTTAAAGCCCAAATTAATCAAAAGCTTTCTGAACCAGAAACGAAAAAAATCTATAGTCAAAGAAAAATTGATGTAGAGCCTGTTTTTGGATTTATGAAGGCTATTTTGGGTTTCACTCGAATGTCA
>NZ_JACVZO010000076.1:0-563 GCF_017151845.1 Staphylococcus sp. EG-SA-17 | reverse complement strand
ATTAATGGCTTCTTCAATTTGATACTGTATTTAATTATTTCATCATAGCATAGTAATTAATTTAATTTCTTTTATACTTTGTCATGCTTAAATACTTTAATATTTAATAATTGTAAAATGATAAGTAAAATTGCTGTGAGACTAATAATAATGATATAAGGCATAATGTTATATTCACCTTTTAGATTAACAAGTGGTGTCACAAGGCCACCTAATAAAGATTGTAATAATCCCAATAAACTTGATGCGCTCCCGCTTCCGGTTGTACGTTCTTCCATTGCAATTGAAAATCCTAATGTCGCGACGCCTGTAACAGGTGCCACTAAAACGATAAAACCTATAACTAATAACGCAAAATGCCAATGATTTATTAATGTTAATGACACAATCACAACGCCAATGATTTGGATAATTGTAAATGCACGTAGTAGCACTTGTGGGTGAAAATAGTCTACTAATTTTCCAGCAATCTGACTCGCAATAATAAGTGTGATTCCCACTCCTGCAAACATCCAACTAAAGTGTAATGGCGAAACACCATATATTTTTTGAACTAAAAATGG
>NZ_JACVZO010000075.1:0-578 GCF_017151845.1 Staphylococcus sp. EG-SA-17 | reverse complement strand
AGTATAATTATTTCGTTATGAAATGGGTTAACAAAGAATACAAGAAAATATTTACAAAAAATCAATTTAACAATTCCTTAAAACATGCAGGAATTGACGATTTAAACAATATTAGCTTTGAACAATTCTTATCTCTTTTCAATAGCTATAAATTATTTAATAAGTAAGTTAAGGGATGCATAAACTGCATCCCTTAACTTGTTTTTCGTGTACCTATTTTTTGTGAATCGATTATGTCTTTTGCGCATTCACTTCTTTTCTATATAAATATGAGCGAAGCGAATAAGCGTCGGAAAAGCAGCAAAAAGTTTCCTTTTTGCTGTTGGAGCATGGGGGTTCAGGGGGTGCAGTATCTGACGTCAATGCCGAGCGAAAGCGAGCCGAAGGGTAGCATTTACGTTAGATAACCCCCTGATATGCTCCGACGCTTTATATAGAAAAGAAGATTCAACTAGGTAAAATCTTAATATAGGTTGAGATGATAAGGTTTATAAGGAATTTGTTTGTTCTAATTTTTCACTCATTTTGTTCTAATTTCTTTTAACAAATGTTCTTTTTTTTTTAGAACAGTTATGATA
>NZ_JACVZO010000074.1:0-632 GCF_017151845.1 Staphylococcus sp. EG-SA-17 | reverse complement strand
CTCCACGTTCTGAAACACTCTCGAATTCCTCCACTTGCTTTAGTTCAGGTGTCCATATAGGCACGATAACCAATTGAGCTAGTTTGTCGCCTTTATATATTTCGTAATAATCATTTATAGTAAAAGGTTTTTTCTTAGCATTATTTACAAAAGAATTTTCCATTTCTCCTTGTATATCAAAACACTGTTCGTTAGTTGTTAAATATACTTGTGCATCATTCTTGATATTAATCCCTAAATTGCCATGATATCCCGCGTCTATCTTGCCTGTTTCAATCACTAAATGCGTTTTACTACTTACACCACTACGGCTAGTTAATAGTCCGACATAGCCCTCTGGTATGCTTACAGCTACATCTGTTTTGATCACTGCCTTTTCTTGTGGCTCAAGTACGACAGTTTCAGCTGAGAATATGTCATAACCTGCATCCGTCTTATGATTTCGTTCGGGCATTCTAGCATTTTCTGATAATAGTTTTACTTGTAATGTGTTAGTCACTTTCCTGCTCCTCCTCATATTTATAGACCACTTGCCCCGTCATAATCCCTACTGCTTCATCAAGACCAATATCTTCTTTGAGTGCATCTTGCATAGCATTAGGTAAACCCTCAAGTATTTCATCAAACGCTTG
>NZ_JACVZO010000073.1:0-667 GCF_017151845.1 Staphylococcus sp. EG-SA-17 | reverse complement strand
GCATCATGCTAGCAAGTTAAGCGAACACTGACATGATAAATTAGTGGTTAGCTATATTTTTTTACTTTGCAACAGAACCAGATAATATATCTTTACTACCAAGACGATAAATGCGTCGGAAAAGTTAAACTGCGAAAAAATTGGAACCGGTACGCTTATATAGAAGATATCGCCGTATGTAAGGATTTCAGGGGGCAAGGCATAGGCAGCGCGCTTATCAATATATCTATAGAATGGGCAAAGCATAAAAACTTGCATGGACTAATGCTTGAAACCCAGGACAATAACCTTATAGCTTGTAAATTCTATCATAATTGTGGTTTCAAAATCGGCTCCGTCGATACTATGTTATACGCCAACTTTGAAAACAACTTTGAAAAAGCTGTTTTCTGGTATTTAAGGTTTTAGAATGCAAGGAACAGTGAATTGGAGTTCGTCTTGTTATAATTAGCTTCTTGGGGTATCTTTAAATACTGTAGAAAAGAGGAAGGAAATAATAAATGGCTAAAATGAGAATATCACCGGAATTGAAAAAACTGATCGAAAAATACCGCTGCGTAAAAGATACGGAAGGAATGTCTCCTGCTAAGGTATATAAGCTGGTGGGAGAAAATGAAAACCTATATTTAAAAATGACGGACAGCCGGTATAAAGGGACCACCTATGA
>NZ_JACVZO010000072.1:0-729 GCF_017151845.1 Staphylococcus sp. EG-SA-17 | reverse complement strand
GAAGTCGTAACAAGGTAGCCGTATCGGAAGGTGCGGCTGGATCACCTCCTTTCTAAGGATATATTCGGAACATCTTCTTCAGAAGATGCGGAATAACGTGACATATTGTATTCAGTTTTGAATGTTTATTTAACATTCAAATATTTTTTGGTTAAAGTGATATTGCTTATGAAAATAAAGCAGTATGCGAGCGCTTGACTGAAAAGAAATTGTACATTGAAAACTAGATAAGTAAGTAAAATATAGATTTTACCAAGCAAAACCGAGTGAATAAAGAGTTTTAAATAAGCTTGAATTCATAAGAAATAATCGCTAGTGTTCGAAAGAACACTCACAAGATTAATAACGCGTTTAAATCTTTTTATAAAAGAACGTAACTTCATGTTAACGTTTGACTTATAAAAATGGTGGAAACATAGATTAAGTTATTAAGGGCGCACGGTGGATGCCTTGGCACTAGAAGCCGATGAAGGACGTTACTAACGACGATATGCTTTGGGGAGCTGTAAGTAAGCTTTGATCCAGAGATTTCCGAATGGGGAAACCCAGCATGAGTTATGTCATGTTATCGATATGTGAATACATAGCATATCAGAAGGCACACCCGGAGAACTGAAACATCTTAGTACCCGGAGGAAGAGAAAGAAAATTCGATTCCCTTAGTAGCGGCGAGCGAAACGGGAAGAGCCCAAACCAACAAGCTTGCTTGTTGGGGTTGTAGGACACTCT
>NZ_JACVZO010000071.1:0-745 GCF_017151845.1 Staphylococcus sp. EG-SA-17 | reverse complement strand
GTTTATATACATTCAAGGTAACCAGCCAACTAATGACAATGATTCCTGAAAAAAGTAATAACAAATTACTATACAGATAAGTTGACTGATCAACTTCCATAGGTAACAACCTTTGATCAAGTAAGGGTATGGATAATAAACCACCTACAATTGCAATACCTGTTCCCTCTGATAAAAAGCTGGTAAAGTTAAGCAAACTCATTCCAGCACCAGCTTCCTGCTGTTTCAAGCTACTTGAAACAATTGTTGATATAACTGTTTTGGTGAACGAAAGCCCACCTAAAACAAATACGATTATAATTGTCATGAACCATGATGTTGTTTCTAAAAGAAAGGAAGCAGTTAAAAAGCTAACAGAAAGAAATGTAACTCCGATGTTTAACACGTATAAAGGACCTCTTCTATCAACAAGTATCCCACCAATGTAGCCGAAAATAATGACACTCATTGTTCCAGGGAAAATAATTACACTTCCGATTTCGGCAGTACTTAGCTGGTGAACATCTTTCATCATATAAGGAACCATAGAGACAAACCCTGCTACTGTTCCAAATATAATTCCCCCACAAAGAACTCCAATCATAAAAGGTATATTTTTCCCTAATCCGGGATCAACAAAAGGATCTGTTACTTTCCTGATATGTTTTACAAATATCAGGAATGACAGCACGCTAACGATAAGAAAAGAAATGCTATATGATGTTGTAAACAACATAAAAAATACAATGCCTACAGACATTAGTAT
>NZ_JACVZO010000070.1:0-935 GCF_017151845.1 Staphylococcus sp. EG-SA-17 | reverse complement strand
GTGTTGAATTTTGCGAAAAATGAAGAATTAAATAACAAAGAAATTGAAGAATTGCGAGATATTTTAAATGATATTAGTAAAAAGTAATTAGAGGTATGTTTCAAACATAATACATATGTAAACTATGCTTGACTCTTATTAAATTAGTTTTGTTAATGACATTTAAAATATATTATTAAAGTTGAGAGTGTACAGAAAATAACTGTTTTCTGTACACTCTTTCTTCATAATCCAAAATCTATGAATATCAGTATATAATATGTTCAAAAACTCAACATAAAATCAATGTTCATAAAATGATTTAGATACACCTATAAGAGCCTTAAGTAATATATTTTTTCATAGAGTTTAATCTTTAAGCATCCTATATACTGTAGAACGACTTACCCCTGTTTGTTTCGCAATTTCTTCTCCTGTAAGTTTTTGCTCATCGTATAGAAACTTAATTTCTCTTTTCTTATGGTCAGGTAATGAAGGCCTCCCGCCTTTTCGCCCTCTTGCTCGTGCTGCTTCTAATCCTTTTTTCGTACGTTCACTTAATAAGTTAGCTTCAAGTTCAGCGAATGCACTCATCATAGTAAAGAACATCTTGCCCATCGCATCTTTCGTTGATACATTCATATCAATAATATGTAAATCAATGCTGTTTTCATCGAACCATTGGGATAACTCAATTAATTGTTTCGTTGTACGTCCAAGACGATCTAGTTTATAGATAACTAGAATATCTCCTTCCCGTAAATAATCCAAACACTTATCAAGTTCCGTTCTTTTCGTTTTGCGACCACTCGCTTTCTCGCTAAAGATACGTTCACAACCATATTCCTCAAGTGTATCAATCTGTCCATCAAGACTTTGATCTTGTGTTGATACACGTGCATAACCAATTTTAGCCATTTGAATACCACCTCTTTTAATCGTTTTATGAGTACTTA
>NZ_JACVZO010000006.1:0-127345 GCF_017151845.1 Staphylococcus sp. EG-SA-17 | reverse complement strand
CTGGAGAATCATATCGATTAAAAGATTATAAAACCGAAAAATCATTAAATATACGACAATCTTAAACCGCTAAAAAACGACATTTTCAAACCGCCATAAAACAGCATTTTTAAACCGCTATTGACAAGTGTTATTAAAGATTTGAATAAAATAAAAGAAACTGAGAAATATTGGAATGTATTAGATGATTATTACACGATTGAATTTGCACCTTATCACGAAACAAAACAAAGTTTGATTGATAATATGGTGCGATCAGAACAATTAGTAAAGGCTAGTGAAGCAGAAAATAATGCGATTTTATTCAAACCAAAGGGTGACTCCGTTGACAATGACAACTTTTCACCTGATGAGGGGAATGTAATATTAGTAAATAATCAGTTTTGGTCGATTTATCACAAGCAGTTTCAACCTGATATTCCAATAAAAAATCAAAAAAATAATGTCGAAGTAATTATTCCACAAAAGTTTCATGCAATGCGTAATGAAATCAATCAAGCATATCATTCATGGTTTGAATTTGTACATAATAAAAATAATAAAGAGAGTAAGTTATCTATACAGTTTATCAACAAAAATGATTATCGAATTTTTACATTTGATGCACGAGATAGTCGCCATTTGTCATTTATAGAGGCGCCAATCATTGTGAATGTTCAGGCATCAGATTTATCGAATGATTTTTATTATGCCATGATCAGTCAAGGCGGGTATTTATTCAAAAATTATGACGCGCTAGTAAAAAATATTGAAAAGTATCATCTTGATGGGGAAATTAGTGGAATAACCAATTATAAAGATAGCGTGATGGAAATGTATCATGAAAACAATTTGAAATTAACAGTACTCAACTTTTCACAAATCATTATCGCAATCATTTTAATAATTATTATTTTATTTGATGTGAAATATTATTTTGAACAACATCGAAAATTACTCGTAATCAAAAAGCTATATGGTTATTCAACATTAAGAGCCAATTACCAATACTTATTAATAAATAATATAGTTGTTGTTTTTATTGGAATATTGACGAATGTAATTTTACATTCTCAGTATATAATGATGATATTTGTAACGATTATTGTCGTTCAAATATTATTGCAGATTTGCAGCCTATACTATCATGGCCGACGTTTTAATGGAGTTATCAAGGAGTTTTAACTATGAAATTTATCATTGCAATATTATTAGGATTAATATTATCCATTACTATTGCTTTTACAATCATACATCATCCTATACTTGATCGTTTTAATCCTTTCTTAAAAACGGAGTATAGTTATGCCAAAGTGCCAAAAGGTACGCAACAATATGTTAATATTACGGCTTATAGTGAAAGAGGGGAAAAGCTTGATTATAAATTAACATTTAATGGATTTTCACCTAGTAGAACGTATGTCGAAATAAAGCATAAAGGGCAATATGTCATATCGATCACATATGTTGAAAAAGAGGATACACCAAAAGAGGTAAGACAAGAATGATAGAATTAAAAGATTTAACCATACAAAAAGGTAATACACATATTTTGAAGAAACTTAATTTGAAATTTCAATGTGGAAAATCATATGCACTTATTGGTAAAAGTGGATGCGGAAAATCTACATTATTAAATACTATTGCTGGACTTGAAAAAACAGGGAAACAATATGTCTATTTTAATGGTCAATTAGAACAATTTAAATCTAATTTTTACAGAGATAAATTAGGATATTTATTTCAAAATTATGGATTAATCGATAATTTGACAGTAAATGAAAATTTAGATATTGGATTAGCATATAAAAAAATAAGTAAGAAAGAAAAAGAACAATTAAAGATACGTTATATAGAACAGTTTGGTCTGTCAAACAGTTTAAAAAGAAAAGTTCATACGCTAAGTGGAGGTGAACAACAACGTGTCGCTTTAATTAGAATGATGTTAAAAGATCCGATTGTTATGTTAGCTGATGAACCAACGGGTGCGTTAGATCCTAAAACAGGACAGATGATTATTCAATCATTATTTGATTTGGTCGATGAAAATAAAGTGCTGATTTTAGCAACACATGATATGGCTATTGCAAATCAATGTGACGAAATAATAGATTTAGAACAGTATAGAAAAGTAGCATCTATGTGATATCCAAAAGATAAAATTAAAAGCCAATCAATGGGAAATGTTGACTTCAACACTCCGTTTGATTGGCTTTTATAATGTGTTACTAAGTTATGAAAGTAACAACGGCAAACTGAAAAAAAGCAATATAATAATATTTAATACGAGTAGTAATAAATGTAATTGATTTTTCGTTTTAATATAGCAAAAAACAATGACTAAAGATAACAACAATATCATGATTGCACCTGGGAAGAACCATAATGCTGAAGCTGTGTACCAAATCATTGGTAACGCCATAATAATAAAAGATATAAGACAAGAAAGGATACCAATAATATTATAAGTTCTAGTCAAAATTACACCTCCAATTTTCATTTTAAAATGATATGCGCAAAACAATCATTTTAAATACATCATACAATAAAATTAAATTGTGCGGTAGAAGAATTTGAAATTAAATTGAATTGGCTTGATTAAAAGGTGATTTTATAGAAGATAATAAAAATGGTTATTTAATAGAAAACCATAATATAAACGACATGGCTGATAAAATATTAAAGCTTGTTAATAATGATGTTTTAGCAGAGGAGTTTGGTTCGAAAGCGAGAGAAAACATTATAGAAAAATATTCAACGGAATCAATATTAGAAAAATGGTTAAATCTTTTCAATAGCTAAATGAAAAAATCCTAGGTATTCATGAGTACCTAGGATTTTTACGCATTATATATACAAAAAAAGAGAGGATAGTCCTCTCAAATAATAGTTAATAAAATTGTAGCCATTTCTTCCAGCTGTAACTACTAATACAAGCTAAGTTCATTACGATATGTATGATTTCAAATTCATAACCACTTACATATCCTCTTGTAAGTTTAAGTGTGAAGATTGAGCCTAACATAACACAAATATAAAAAACATTAACATAAGGCGTTAAAAAGCCGATAATAAGTGCTAAACCTCCAACAACTTCACCAATGGACATCAATACTGCGATGGTAGGTGGTAAACCTAAAGAGCCTAAGAAGTGAATTGTTCCATCTAAATCAACAAATTTCAAAGTACCATGCACTAAGAATGATGTTGCTAACATCCATCTAATTAAAAGCATACCTAATTTCATCATGTCACCTCCAACATACATTTTTTTCTTAAAACATAGTCCAAATTATATTTGTAAAGAAGTGGAAAGTAAAGATTATTTATAAAAATAATTATTAAATATTTATTAAATGTTCTATTGTATTGAACAATTGTTGTAGAAAGATGTTTAAGTCATCAGTTACTTTTTGTATTTATAAATAAAGATTAGTACAGCATAGTGCAAAGATTATAGGGAAATGAATTAACTATTGCATCGCTATTTATGAATCGTAAACACTATTATGAAATTGCAAGAGTAGTATGGACAATTAGAATGATGGTTTGAGATAAATGCGTGTTATTAACCAGTGCGTCATCTTCAAATTAGAGGCCATTTGCTGTTTATAATAAGAAGATTTGATAATCAACTATGATAAGAAAAAAATAATAACATCCTAAATATATCATAAACAAATTAAATGATAAAATAATAATGTGGTTTTCTATTAAAGTTGTTTGGAGGTAAATGTGTGAATAGGAATATCGTTAAATTAGTTGTGTTTATGCTAATCTTAGTTGTAGCAGTAGCGGGTTGTGGACAAAAAGATACTGAAGAGAAAACTGAAATGACGACAATAAAAGATGAATTAGGAACTGAAAAAATTAAGAAAAATCCTAAACGTGTTATTGTATTAGAATATAGTTTTGCTGATTATTTAGCAGCATTAGATATGAAACCTGTTGGTATTGCAGATGATGGCAGCACTAAAAATATAACAAAGTCAGTAAGAGATAAGATTGGAGCATATGAATCGGTTGGATCTAGACCGCAACCGAATATGGAAGTAATAAGTAAATTAAAACCGGATTTGATCATTGCAGATGTTAGCAGACATAAGAAAATCAAATCAGAATTGAGCAAAATTGCGCCGACAATCATGTTAGTTAGCGGTACGGGAGATTATAATGCAAATATTGAAGCATTTAAAACAGTCGCTAAAGCAGTAGGCAAAGAGAAAGAAGGCGAGAAGCGTCTGGAAAAGCATGATAAAATAAGCGGAGATTAGAAAGAAAATTGAACAGAGTACGTTAAAATCTGCATTTGCATTCGGTATCTCAAGAGCAGGTATGTTTATTAATAATGAAGATACATTTATGGGACAATTCTTAATTAAAATGGGTATTCAACCTGAAGTCACAAAAGACAAAACTGCGCATGTTGGTGAACGCAAGGGTGGCCCTTATATATATTTAAATAATGAAGAGCTTGCCAATATCAATCCAAAAGTTATGATTTTAGCTACGAATGGAAAAACAGATAAAAATAGAACGAAATTCATTGATCCTGCAGTTTGGAAATCATTAAAAGCTGTGAAAGATAATAAAGTTTATGACGTTGACCGAAATAAGTGGTTGCAATCAAGAGGTATTATCGCAAGTGAAAGTATGGCAGAAGATTTAGAGAAAATTGCAGAAAAAGCAAAATAAAAATACAGCGCCACTCGGAAATCATATAAGAGTGGCGCTGTATTTTTAATTATGTTTGTTATTTGTTGAATGTGATGATTTACCTGAAAGTTTATTTCGAATAAATTTTAATACATAACCGACAAGGATTGTTTTAACAATTCTTTTAATGAATTGACGCATCGTTACATACCTCATTTCTCTTTATCTTATGAACTATATACCCATTCATATATGCTTTTTAAACGTCATTGTCACAATTTAATTTTTAGGGAATATAATATAACCGTCTCTGTCTGCTTTTTTAGTAAAAATGACAAAAATGGCATGTATTATTGAGATGATGGTAGGGATACCTGTCCAGAAAAATAATAAGTGAAAAAGACCTTGTCCAAATTTATCAGCATAAAATTTATGAATACCTAAACCTCCAAGAAATAATGCAACAATAACATAAATGGCTTTATTGACTTTCATTTGTAAATCCTCCTTAACTATAATTCTACTTAAATTCGTTGTGAAAACCAATATTTCTAACTTTAGAATTTTCAAACTTTCTAAAATTATAAGTATATCTTTTTAAAATAAGCTAGAATTTCTATATAATAAATGTTAATAACGTAAAAGGGAATGATGACATAGTGATACGTCAAGCACGTCCAGAGGACCGATTTGATATTGCGAAGTTAGTTTATATGGTTTGGGATGATATGGAATTAGAATTGGTAAAGCATCTACCTAAAGACATGGTATTAGATGCAATTGAAAAAAGCTGTGTTGATGCAACATATCGAACTTTTTATCAGCATATTTTAGTTTATGAAGTAGAAAATAAAGTAGCAGGTTGTATTATTAGCTATAGCGGTGAAAATGAATTGAAATATGAAAAAGCATGGGCACTACTTGACTTACCAGAAGAAATAAAACAATATGGCACGCCATTACCTGTAAAAGAAGCTAAAGACGATGAGTATTATATAGAAACAATTGCGACATTTGCAGCATATAGAGGTAGAGGCATTGCGACAAAGTTATTAACGTCATTACTTGAATCAAATACACATGTTAAATGGAGTTTGAATTGCGATATTAATAATGAAGCAGCATTAAAGTTATATCAAAAAGTAGGTTTTATATCTGATGGACAGATTGAATTATACAAGCACATGTATCATCATTTAATTGTTAAATAAAAAAACTCGACAGTTCGAAGTAAGTCGATTGCCGAGTAGTATCATTTTATATTAAATGCCTGCAAATAATGCGCTAATATAAATACCTAATGCATATAATAAACCGAAAAATGTATTTGTTTTACCAGCAGCAGCCATTGCTGGCATCATTGTAGGCGGTGTATCATTCTTCTTGAAACGTCTGATAACTTTAACAGGCATTGGGAATGATAACAACGCAAGTAAGTAAAATAATGAGCCACCAGGTTTAATAATGATCGTAAGTACAATAAAGGCATAAGCGATAAAGTACATGATTGCCATAAATGTTAAAGAAGCATTTTTACCTAATAGAATGGGTAAAGTTTTACGACCACTTGCTTTATCTTTGACACGGTCGCGAATATTGTTAGCCATATTAATTAAACCGATAGTGATTACTATAGGTACACTTAACCAAATTACATAGCTTTGAATATTGCCAGTTTGAATAAAGAATGCAATAACGATAATAAACATACCCATAAATACGCCTGAGAATAATTCACCGAAAGGCGTCCATGAAATAGGGAAAGGGCCACCTGTATATAGGTAACCAACAGCCATACATACTAATCCAACTGGTAATAACCAAAATGAAGAGTTAGCAGCTAAAAACAAACCTAATATTGCTGCTAAGATGTAAAATGCAATGGCTAATCGTAGCACAAGCTCTGGGCTCATACCGTTGCGTACAATTGCACCACCAATGCCTACAGATTCATGATCATCAAGGCCTTTTTTATAATCATAGTATTCGTTAAACATATTAGTTGCTGCTTGAATAAGTAAGCATGCTAGTAACATGGCAATGAATAGGCTGATTTTAATATGATCTTCGCTACCAAGAAAATATATTTTAGATGCTGCTGTACCAACTAAAACGGGTACTACGGAAGCAGTTAATGTATGAGGACGCATTAAATGCCAATATTTCTTAACTGTAGAATATTGCTGATATTGATTACTCATTGAATACAAAACCTCTTTAAATCATATTTTTTATAACAAAGATATTTTAATAGAAAGTAGCATAAAGGTCAATTGACGTGAAAAATTGCAAGATAAGTTTAAGCAATTCTTGTAACACAATTATCCAAAAATGATACAATATAATAATGAGTGAAAAAAGACGAAGAAAGAAGTGAAATGGATGGCTACGGGCGTATTAGAGGACGATATTGTCAAAGAGATATATGACAGCTCAAAGGAATGGGTTTCAGTTGAAGTGAAATTATCACAGTCACTAGACCCGAGCACATTATTTCATCTCACTGACAATGAGGCAGGAGATCGCTTTTATATGCGTTTGAATGATAATCGAACGTCATATTTTGGCTACAAAGCAATTCAATTATTCAAAAATAATTCTAAAAATAAACAATCTATTTTTAAAGACTGGGAAAAATTAAAACATAACATCACATTTATACATCCGCAATCTGAGAAACATCATCTTCGAGTTGTTGGAGGGTTTCAATTTTCAAGTCATAAATCAGATGATGAATGGCGAGAGTTTGGACTAAATCATTTTGTATTACCTGAAGTTTTAATTTCAACTGATAATAATGGGACATTTTTAACTTATACAGTTAAAAGGGAAAGTTTTACTGTTGAGGCATTGAACGATTTAATGGATTTGTTCAACAATATATCGGACATAGATGTGGACGAGCAAATTGGGGAAATTACTAGAAATGAAGATATTTATAAAGATGATTGGCGTCAACTTGTAGTAGAAGCTATAGAATCTATTAATAATGAAGAAAAAATTGTACTAGCACGTAGACGGTTAATAAAGTTCGATAAAGATATCAGTATTCCATATATTCTAAAGCAAGCATATTCTAAAGAAAAAAACAGTTATATATTCTTGTTAGAATCACAAGATTCTATATTCTTTTCACAAACACCTGAACAATTAATAAAGGTCAATAATAAAATACTATCGACTAAAGCTGTAGCAGGTACAATTAAACGTTCACAAGATGAGGACGAAGATACAAAAAATGTTGACGCATTTTTAAAAGATAATAAAAACTTAATTGAACATCGATTTGTTGTTGACAGTATTTTACATGATATTAAACCTTATATCACTGAATTACATTATGATAAGACGCCTAAAATTCTAAAAAATGATCATTTATATCACTTATACACTGAAATAAAGGCGCCACTGAAGGATGATTCGTATATTAGTTTAATTGATCATTTACATCCAACACCTGCTTTAGGTGGCTATCCAAAAGAATTTGCAATGGATTTTATTGAGCAGAAAGAATTTGGTACGCGAGGATTATATGGTGCACCGGTTGGCTATATAGATATATACGATGATTGTGAATTTATTGTTGCAATTCGGTCAATGCTGATTAAGAAAGCACAAGCAACATTATTTGCAGGGTGTGGCATTGTTAAAGATTCTGATCCAGATAGTGAATTGGCAGAAACGAACCTTAAGTTCACACCTATGATGAATGCATTAGGAGTCGATATGAATGGGAAATCATAAAGCAGCTTTAACGAAGCAAGTTTTTACATTTGCATCTGAGTTATATGCGTACGGCGTAAGGGAAGTAGTTATCAGTCCGGGATCACGCTCAACGCCACTTGCACTTGCATTTGAAGCACATCCAAATATTAAAACATGGATACACCCCGATGAGCGAAGTGCAGCTTTTTTTGCGGTAGGATTAATTAAAGGCAGTGAAAGACCTGTCGCTATATTATGTACGTCAGGTACAGCAGCAGCGAATTATACGCCTGCAATTGCTGAAAGCCAAATTAGTAGAATTCCTTTAATCGTTTTAACAAGTGACCGTCCGCATGAATTAAGAAGTGTAGGCGCACCACAAGCGATTAATCAAGTAAATATGTTTAATAATTATGTAAGTTATGAGTTCGATATGCCTATTGCAGATGATAGTAAAGAGACCATTGATGCAATTTATTATCAAATGCAAATTGCTAGTCAATATTTATATGGACCACATAAAGGGCCAATTCATTTTAACTTGCCATTTAGAGATCCGTTAACACCTGATTTGAATGCAACAGAATTGTTAACTTCTGAGATGAAGATTTTACCGCACTATCAAAAAAGTATAGATGCATCGGCATTAAGACACATTTTAAATAAGAAAAAAGGTTTAATTATTGTAGGGGATATGCAGCACCAAGAAGTTGATCAAATACTGACGTATTCAACGATATATGATTTGCCTATTTTAGCTGATCCTTTAAGTCATTTAAGAAAATTTGATCATCCGAATGTTATCTGTACATATGATTTGCTGTTTAGAAGCGGCTTAGACTTAAATGTGGATTTCGTAATTCGTGTTGGAAAACCAGTGATTTCTAAAAAGTTGAATCAATGGTTAAAGAAAACTGATGCATTTCAAATATTAGTGCAAAACAATGATAAGATTGATGTCTTTCCGATAGCCCCAGATATTTCATATGAGATTTCTGCGAATGATTTCTTTAGGTCATTAATGGAAGACACGACCATCAATCGAGTAAGTTGGTTAGAAAAATGGCAACGCTTAGAGAAAAAAGGGCGTAAAGAAATTAAATGTTATTTGGAACAAGCTACAGATGAGAGTGCATTCGTTGGTGAATTGATTAAGAAAACATCTGAAAAAGATGCATTATTTATTAGTAATAGTATGCCTATCAGAGATGTAGATAACTTGTTATTGAATAAAAATATAGATGTCTATGCGAATCGTGGTGCGAATGGTATTGATGGTATCGTTTCAACTGCACTGGGTATGGCTGTGCATAAACGAATAACATTATTGATAGGTGATTTATCATTTTATCATGATATGAATGGACTATTAATGTCAAAATTAAATAATATTCAGATGAATATTGTATTATTGAACAACGATGGTGGCGGTATTTTTTCATATTTACCACAAAAAGAAAGTGCAACTGACTATTTTGAACGGTTGTTTGGCACACCGACGGGATTGGATTTTGAGTATACAGCTAAGTTATATCAATTCGATTTTAAACGTTTTAACAGTGTTTCAGAATTTAAAAATGCCACATTGTTATCTGAAACTTCGACGATTTATGAATTGATAACGAATCGCGAAGATAACTTTAAACAGCATCAAATTTTATATCAGAAATTGAGTGAAATGATTCATGACACATTATAATTACTATGAAGCAAACGTTGAGACCAATCAAGTTTTAGTATTACTGCATGGTTTTCTTAGCGACAGTCGTACTTATCATAATCACATCGATAAATATACTGATATCTGTCATGTCATCACTATAGACTTACCAGGACATGGCGAAGATCAGTCTTCAATGGATGAAACGTGGAATTTTGATTATATTACGACGTTGTTAGACCGAATTTTAGATAAATATAAAGATAAATCAATAACATTGTTTGGATATTCAATGGGTGGGCGTGTTGCGTTATATTATGCAATTAATGGTCACATCCCTATATCTAATTTGATATTAGAAAGTACGTCACCAGGTATTAAAGAAGAAGCAAATCAATTGGAACGCCGTCTTGTTGATGATGCACGTGCTAAAGTATTAGACATAGCAGGTATTGAATTATTTGTTAATGATTGGGAAAAGTTGCCATTATTTCAATCGCAACTAGAATTACCAGTTGAAATACAACATCAAATAAGACAACAACGATTGTCTCAATCGCCACATAAAATGGCCAAAGCATTAAGAGATTATGGTACAGGTCAAATGCCAAACTTATGGCCGCGCCTGAAAGAAATTAAAGTACCAACATTAATATTAGCTGGAGAATGTGATGAAAAATTTGTACAGATTGCGAAAAAAATGGCAAATTTAATTCCTAATAGTAAATGTAAATTAATTTCTGATACAGGTCATACAATTCATGTGGAAGATAGTGATGAATTTGATACAATGATATTAGGATTTTTAAAGGAGGAGCAAAATGACTAACAGACAATGGGAAACACTTAGAGAATATGATGAAATCAAATATGAATTTTACGAAGGGATTGCTAAGGTAACAATAAATCGCCCTGAAGTACGCAATGCGTTTACACCTAAAACAGTTGCTGAAATGATTGACGCATTTTCACGTGCACGTGATGATCAAAACGTTTCAGTTATCGTATTAACTGGTGAAGGTGATTTAGCATTCTGTTCTGGTGGTGACCAGAAGAAACGTGGACATGGTGGTTATGTAGGTGAAGACCAAATCCCTCGCTTAAATGTATTAGATTTACAACGTTTAATTCGTATTATTCCAAAACCGGTTATCGCGATGGTAAAAGGTTATGCTGTAGGTGGCGGTAATGTACTAAATGTTGTTTGTGACTTAACGATTGCTGCTGATAATGCTATTTTTGGACAAACTGGTCCTAAAGTAGGTTCATTTGATGCGGGTTATGGTTCAGGATATTTAGCACGTATCGTTGGACATAAGAAAGCACGTGAAATTTGGTACTTATGTCGTCAATACAATGCACAAGAAGCTTTAGATATGGGTCTAGTAAATACAGTGGTACCTTTAGAGAAAGTTGAAGATGAAACTGTGCAATGGTGTAAAGAGATTATGAAACACTCACCAACAGCTTTACGATTCCTTAAAGCAGCTATGAATGCTGACACAGATGGTTTAGCTGGTTTACAACAAATGGCTGGGGATGCAACATTGCTTTATTACACAACTGATGAAGCGAAAGAAGGCCGTGATGCGTTTAAAGAAAAACGTGATCCTGACTTCGATCAATTCCCTAAATTCCCATAAGTTATTTTGAATATGATATTAAGTCACTTGCGTCGTTTATTAGCGACGATAGGTGGCTTTTTTATTTTATAAGAATTTAAAAGGGAATTTTAATTAATTATCATAAAGATAAGGTAGTTTGAGTAAATTAATAGAGAAAGAATAAATGTTAAAGATTATTATTACAATGAAAAAACGAGCTGGTGAGAAATTGAATTCTCGCCAACCCGCTTTATGAAGTGAAATCATTTAAATTAGTTATACTAAGCGCTCATAAACGATTGGTCGCGAAGTGCCAATACCTTGTTTGGATGACGTTTGCATGAGGATATGCTGTGTATCATCATAATCAAGAATATAAATGATTTCTTCATTATCAATAGATGAAAATTTAATGCGTTGATGTGCCGTATCTATAAAAAGAATATGATATTGATTGTGACTTGTATCATCGCCATGACGTATACAAATTGATTTTTGTAATTGATGATTACTCCAATTACCAATGAATAAATTGATATTGGTTTGTTCTAGATGTGTGAGTTTGGTTGTGTCGTAAACTAAATTTATAAATTGTAGTTGATACATAGTTTTACCTGCCTTTAATCAATATCTATATTACTTTTTAGTAACCTATCATTGAACCATACCAGTTATAATCACGATTGAATGATAAATGTAATAGGCTTGAATCTGCATCTTGGATTGATAATTCTGTATCCCAAGGATTCCAGTAAATAAGTTTTTCTTGGTCATTAATTTTAGCATTACCAACAACTGCTAGCGCATGTCCTAAATGTGGGTCATTAGGGTTTTGAGATACACTTTGTGCAAGGATCATAATTCCTACATTATCTTTTGTAAGTTGATCAACTTGTTCATATGATGGTACGCCTTCTTGATAATGAATATCTCTGCCTTGTGATTTACCGTATTCAATCATTTGATTAGGGAATGTTGAGCAATTAGGAAGGTCTTGTTCACTTACTTCTGGGTATAATGTACGCATAATATCATGTGCATTATAAGTGTCTGTATTTTTAGTTGCATTTAATAATGCTGCCATACTGAAACCTGCACACCATGAGTTATCGAATTGTTGTTCTCTAATTTTGAAGTTTTTTAATGTATTTTCATATTGAACTTGATCTTCTTGTATCGCTTCGTTTTCTTCAACTTTAGTAGGTGTTACTGTATTTTTTAACTCTTGTTTCAATTTTGCTGAAACTGTTTTAGCACTTTCTTTTTCTTTTACATTACCAGGTAGTGGCGTAGCTTTTACTAATCTAACTTTGCCATCTTCTTCAAAATAAAACCCTTTTTCATCAGTAAGAACAGTGATATTTGAATTTTTATCTTTAATTTGGTCTAAATCTTTAGCGATGAAGTTTGAAATTTTAACACTGTAATTCATGTCTTCTTTTGATTTGTTTAAATCATCTTTATTTTTAGGGCTAAGTGTTAAAGTATAAACAATTTTACCGTCTTTTATAACTGGATAATAGTAACTATTATCTTCTTCACCATTAAATTTATAAATTTTAAAAGCTTCGCCAAGTTCATATTTACCAGTTTTTGCATTACTTTGTTTATCTAATGCTTTAGCATAACCAGCAAATTGTTGTTGTGCTAGATCTTTTACTTTTTGAGGTACTTTGTCACTCTTAACATTAATTTCTAGCTGTTTAGAGTGTGAATCGGCTTTGGCTTTATTGTTATTAGCAAATGCGCCTAGTGATAAAATAAGCATTGAAACCATTATGATGCTTATAATATTGAATACTCTAGATTTATATGAACTATTCATATAATACCCTCCATTTAAATCAAAATATTTTGCGTTGCTAAGACTTTGCTTATATTTTATCTAGACGAACTTAATTGTTAATTAAGCTGCATCTGGATTGTCTGAATTATTGTTATCGCCATTGTCTGGATTATCAGGGTTATTAGGGTTGTCAGGGTTATTAGGATTGTCCGGATTATTAGGATTGTCCGGATTATTAGGATTGTCCGGATTATTAGGATTGTCTGGGTTATTTGGTTCATCTGGGTTGTTAGGGTTATCAGGATTATCTGGGTTATTAGGTTGGTCATCGTTGGCAAAATGGATATCTTCAATATTTTGTTTTAAGAAGTTGCGTACATTTTCATTAATAAATACCGCACCATTAAATTCATTTGGTACACCGCCCCAATGAATTCCGATTACTTCATTTTTTTCATTAAATACAGGTGAACCTGAGTTACCACCAGTTGTACTTAAATCATATTGCATAGCTTCGCCTTTGAGGTAAGTGATTTTTCCTTTACTTTCCCACATTGTTGCTACAGGTTTATCACCAGGATATCCTGTTACAGTAATATTTTGGTTAACTTGTGTTTCATCATTATTACTCATTGTTGCTGGTTTAACTACTTCGCCTATATGTTTGTTTTGCTCATTAGGGGAGAATTTAACGATTGCTAAATCACCTTCGCCTGAATATTTAGTGATTTGTTCAGCAGTGAAACCACCATTTGGATAATTGTCTTGGTTAATTGCAGAAGGGAATGCTTTTAAAGCATGAGGATCACCGTGCGTAGCATCTACGACGTGTTTATTTGTTAAAAGTGTATCTTTACCTACAACTACACCGGAAGCAATAAATGTACCAGTAGGTGCTTCAACTTGAATATAAGTAACAGGTGCATAATGACCATTCGTTGTATCTGTGATTTGGTGACGATCGTTATTTGGTAATATAACATTAGCGCGTTCACGTTGTTCTAATGGTTTAAGGTTACCGCCTTTTTGAATCTTAGGTGTTTGCTGTTTGTCTGTCTGCGTTTGTTGTGGATGATTGTCCATAGCTTTTGAAGATAACGCATTTGCTGCTGGAGAACTCACAAGTGTCGCTGTTGTCAAAGTTGCAACGAATAAAGAACTAACTTTTAAAAATTTACCTTTCATCTAAAAACCTCCAAAAAATTTATTTACAAGTTAAATATAACACTAAAATTTTTTAAGTCAATAAGAATATATAAATAAATTAAAAAGTTTTTGTAAAGATTAGAGTTTACAAAAACATTAAGGGAATTAAAATTGAATTGTATTATACTTTATTCGATTGTGTTAAATTGATAAGGTTGTCAATTGTTTGCATTTATCTAAAAGAATAAATAGGTAAGCAATTGAGGACTAAGGGAAAGTATTTGATTATAATAATAAATAGTAACTTTTGAATAATAATTGTTTAGCCAAAGGTAGATTTATATGAATGGTGATATATTATTTGAGTGCTTAAGTTTCGAAGAACAATTATAAGTTAGCATATTAAAACCTTTTGATAGAATCATTTTGAGTGAGGTGTTTAAAGGAGAGGAATGTAACTCGGTAGTATTTACAGTCTCTATAGAGTATTATTTAAAACTTATAGAAAATAAAAAACTGAACGTACTATGAATTTAGTTCACGACGTCCAGTTCAACATATTATTTTTATTTAGTATTTAAATATTTAGCAAGTCTCTTCATACCTTCTTTTAAAACATCCATTTCATAAGCATAGGAAATCCTTACAAATCCTTTACCGAATTCTGTAAAGGATGAGCCTGGAACGATTGCTAAATGTGTTGATTCAAGTAAATCGACACAAAATTCGAAATCGTCATCGGTGATATGTTTAATACTTGGGAAAATATAAAACGCGCCTTCAGGTTGAGCGGTAATCTCAAAACCTAATTTAGTTAATTCAGATACTAAATAATTTCTTCGTTCTACATAAGCTTCGTTCATATATTTAGGAGCTTCTAATCCTTCGTTAAGTGCTGTTATACATGCTATTTGAGCTGGAACATTGGCACAAATACAATTATACGCATGCATAAATGTTAATTTTTCAATGAGATATTGAGGTCCTAATAGAAAACCAATTCTTATTCCAGTTGCTGAGTGTGATTTACTTAAACCACCAATTAATATTAATTGATCACGAATGTCTTCAAATTCAGCGAAAGATACATGTTTACCACTAAATGTATTTTCAGCATAAATCTCATCGCTAATAATAAATATCGGATATTTTTTTAATACATTTACGATATTTAAAACTTCATTTCTTTTTAAAACTACGCCAGTTGGATTAGTCGGATAATTTAACAAGACAGCTTTTGTCTTTGGAGAAATATGACTTTCTAACGCATCAGGTGTAATTTTGAATTGTGTTGCTGTTGTATCAATATAAATTGGTTTACCACCTAGTACTTCGATGAGTGGTATGTAGCCTGCATAAATTGGTCCCGGTATTATAATTTCATCTCCAGGCTCTATGATAGAACGTAACGTTGTGTCTATTGCTTCACTAGCTCCATTTGTCACAATAATTTCTTCAGGATCATAGTAAAAATGATAACGATTTTTGAAGTATTGACTAATTGCTTCGCGAGTTTCTAATAACCCTTTATTGTGAGAGTATGAAGTTTGATTATTGTTTATGGCATCGATATATGCACGTTTCACTACGTCTGGCATAGGAAAGTCAGGTTGCCCAATTGTTAAATTAACACAATCATCAAGACCTTTCATGCGGTTTGAAAATTGGCGAATACTTGGGGCTCTTAAATATTTAGAATTAGAATTTAAAGAAAGTTTCATTTGTGACACCTCAAATATAAATCAAATATTGTCTAAAAATTTAGAAATTAATAATATCATAACATACTTTTAAAGCAAAAAAGGGTAAATTACTTAAGCTTTATTTGAAAAACGAAAAATGTCTAAATACACTGTAGTAACTACTTTTCAAAATGAATAAAGTGGTTACAGTTAATGTACTTAGACATTATATAATTATGAGTCTTTAAACTGTGATGGTCTTTGTAAATTAATTATTGGATTTGTCCATTTACAAACAAAGTTTGTAGATAATACATATACGATGATTACAGATATACTTATTAAATAAAGATACGTCATTAATGATATAGGATTATCGAATGGGTACCATTCAAATCCTCTAACAATGCCAATAATTAAACCATGTAATAAATATACGTATAGCGTACGACTACCAATATAAGTATATAATTTTTTCTTTGTTGATATTAAATTTAGAAACGCAGTCATTGCGATTAATATAATTCCATATAATATAAGTCGTTTAAAAGGACTGAATACACTCTGTCCTTCATTTTCAAGTGAAGTATATGGTGAACTTCCTAATAACCAATCTGCATTGATAGGATGAATCACGTAAATGATAAAAAACAAAATAAACGTAATGATAGATACTGGTATTAGTTTTTTATTTTTAAAAATAGCCGTATGTTTTTTGGTGAAAATGTAACCTAGGTAAAATATTGGGAAAAATACGATTGTCCTTGAAATGCTTAAGTAGCTATCGATGTTTCCTGAAAAACCTGCTCCAATAGATATAATAATTGAAACTGATAGCACTTTATATGGATTAAATCTTCTAACTATTACTAAAATGACATGAAAGAAAAATAGCGTGATCAAAAACCATAACGCAAATACTGGGTTAAAAGGATCAAGTTGTAATTCGTCACTTTTACCTGTTAAGAAATAATATATTGAAAAGAATGCAAAAAATATCATATAAGGTACTATCAAACGTTTTGAAATTTTTTCTAAATAGTATGGTTTATCAATATTTTTCGCGAAATAACCAGATATAAACAAAAATGTTGGCATATGGAAACTATAAATAACTAGGTATAATGCTGATAAATATTTATCGCCACTAGTGTAGGGTTGTAACATATGTCCAAATACGACTAATAATATTAAAATTGCTCTTGCGTTGTCAAAAAAATAATCTCTCTCTTTTAATGAAGTCATATTTTATCTCCTTTATGTCTATAAGACTCTTACTAATTTATTATATTTTGTATTAGTTATGCAACAAATTTGTCTATTGTGTCGAATAGTATTGTAAAAATTATAAAAAAAGCATATAATATTATAAATAATATGTAGTGGAGTAGAACAACATGTATAAACAACTTGAAAAACTTATTACACTGACTAACAATGACTTAAACTTAGTGAATAGAAGATTTGGACAACGCACGGATATCACATCTGAACAGCTAGAACTTCTCCGTATTTTATTTAATTACGATCGCTTATCACAGTATGATTTGACGATGAAGATTAGCAGGGAACAATCTATAGTTTCAAGGTGGATTAAGAAATTAGTTTTGAAAGGGTACATCACAAGTCAACAATCTAGCGAAGATTTAAGATGTAAAGAATTAATTTTGACTGATCAAGCACGTACATTAATTTCACAAATAAATAATGCACGTTGCGAATTGATTGAAGCAAGATGTCAATGTTTATCGGAAGTCGAATTAGATAATTTAAATCAATTACTTGATAAGTTAAATCAACGACGCATATCGTTGTAACACGACAATAGCAAACACATAATTTAGTGTCATTGTGCACACAACAAAAATTGAATCATGAATTACAAGCAAAAGTAGCGGTGATTGTTAAAATTGATGGTAAACAATCACCGCTATTTTTGCTTGTGTATGTATAAAAAAGGGATCAAAGGTCATCCCCCATGATTGATAGTGGGGGGATGACTTTTGATCCTATGTTCATGTTGCTTATTTATATTGTGGGATGTCGAAGTATTTGCCGACTTCGCCCATTTTATCATAGTAGCCTTTGATGATTTTAGCATTGATGTTAGCCCAATCTACATCTGTAGCATATTGGTGTGTTCCTGGATGTGCAGGATTCCATCTCATTTTGTAAAGCGTATTTTGACCAGCTTTTACATATGAGTTGCCGATGAATTTAGCACCACCAACGATGGCTTTTGAAACTGTGTCCCAACCAGCTTGTTTAGCATATTTAATACCTTCACGTAAAGGATCGTTATCATATGCAGCAATACCAAATACGTTATGGTATTTCGTGTTAGAGTTAGTTACAACTTTGTTGTTCACTACATCTGCACCTTTTGCTAATTGAGAAGTACCGTTACCTGTTTCTAATAGGGCATGTGAGATAAGATAAACTTCATTAATGCCATACATTTGAGCAGCTTTGTTAAATGCAGCACCTTGGTTTTCTAATACACCTTTACCTTTTAAGAATTGATTAATTTTATCAATAGAAATATTTTGTGGTTGGTCTAAGCGTAAGAATTGATATTTTAATGCTGGATCTTGAGCTAAACGCTTCGTATCCATTGCATGCTTAACATCATTAAAGTTAGCATCTGTCCACTTACCTGGTACACGTTGTACTTGTGGTTTATATTGTAAACCAGCTTGAATTTGAGCAACTTGGTTTAATGTCATACCTGTTTGATTATACTTAATTAATTCTTTAGCTAAATCAGTCGATTTAATCCATGCTAATTTACCGTTAGATAATTTACCATAGTACCAAGTTTGTCCATTAATGACTTGTTCTTTAACAACTGAGAATGGTTGTTCATTAAATGCTTTTAATGAGTATTTAGCTGTATCAGAATTTGGTGTTACATAGTAATAACCATTACCATTTTTAATTACATAAGTGTAGTTATAATCTTTGGCAGCTGATGTAGTTGGTTTAACAGCAGTTGGTGCAGTTAAATCTTTTGCATTTACCCAACCAGTGCGGTTATTAATAGTACCGTATAAATAAATATCTTTGCCTACAGATACTTGTTTCGCTGCATTAAATGTACCTTGAGCAATGTTATTGCCTGTTAAAATGACTTGGTTTTTAGTACCCCAAGGAACCATTGATAAGCCGTTATTTGATTTATTAACAGTATATTTTTGAGTCGTTTTAACTTCTTTGCCTAAGTTTTGAACATTTAAGTCTTTAACATTGAACCAACCTAATGGAATATTATGACTTGTATTATTTAATAATACATATGTTTCATTACCATGTGCACGTTCTTTTGTTACATAGAATGTACGATCCGCATATTTTGCGCCGTTTTTCGCTGTTTTTTCATAAACAGAAGCACGAATACCAGTGTTGTTTGGTTTAACTTGAGCAATTTTGCTAACTGTTTGAGTCGTTTGTGGTTTAGTAACAGCATAAGCTTTTACAGCTGTTTTTGGTTGTTCTACAGCTTTTTTAGGTGCAGCAGGTACAGCTAAATATGCTTTACTAATCCATCCGGATTTACCATTTACAGTTCCATATAAATAGATAGATTTATCAATTTGTTGTTGCTTAGTCGCTTTAAAAGTTTGGTTACCTGTGCCAGAAACCGCACCAGCTTCTTGTTTATAAGTACCCCAAGGTACTGAATATAATTTAGTGCCTGGTTTTACTGTATATGTTTGCATTACATTTACAGGTGATTTTGCATTGTTATAAATAACGTCACCTTGTTTAACCCAACCAATTAAAGTTGGACTATTGTAATCTTTAACTAGGTAGAATTTGTTTCCACCTAGACTTGCTTCTTTTGTTACAGAAAATGTTTTTTGAACTTCTTTCGTTGGCTTACCAGTTTTGTCATAAACTGTAGTGAATAAACCATTGTTTTTAGCATTAATTTGAGCAACACCATTTAATGCTGAGACTGTTAATTTATTATTTGTTGTCGGCGTTGATGGCTTAGGTGTTGGTGCAGGTGTAGGTTTAGCAGTATCAACTAAATATGCTTTACTTACCCAACCAGATTTACCATTCACAGAGCCATATAAATAAATTGATTTATCAATTTGTTGTTGCTTTGAAGCCTTAAATGTTTGGTTTCCAGAGCCAGACACGCTACCAGCAACTTGTTTAGATGTACCCCAAGGTACTGTATAAAGTTTCGTACCAGGTTTGATTGAATATGATTGATTTACATTTACAGGTGATTTAGCTGTGTTGTAAACCACATCGCCTTCTTTAACCCAACCAAATTTATTACCAGAATTGTAATCTTGAACGAGATAGAATTTTTGATTACCTAATGTAGCTGTTTTAGATACAGCAAATGTTTTTTGAACTTCATTAGTTGCCTTACCAGTTTTGTCGTAAACAGTAGTATATAAACCACTATTTGTTGGTTTGATTTGTGCGACACCATTATTAGCATCAACTGTTAATTTACCAGTTGATGGTGTTGATGGTTTCGACGGTGTTGTTGGTTTTGATGGTGTAGTAGGGGTAGTTGTAGATTGCGTACCCCATGGCGCCACTTTACCCATTTTTATTAAATATTTTTCATTAATTAAGTCATATAATTGATCATAACTATAATTATGACTTCTTAAATATCCATGTGGATCGGCATGGTCCGTACCACCTAAATATTTACTTACAGCGTAGTGAGTCCATACTGTACCATTTCCATCATACTCAGCACTGTCTGGTTTTAAACCATAATATTGTAATTGTGTAGCTGCATAGTCAGCATAGTTATTCATTGAACGTGCAAATGAAGCATAATCGTGTGTGTGTACGATTTCAACATTGATGAATCTAGGGTTACCGACTGCACCTACACCCCATGATAAGTAATCCGTTGGTGCTGTTTCAATTATACGATCCCCATCAACAAACGCATGAACGAAAGCATTTTGATAATTGTTTTTCATATAACTAATTTCGCCATTTATCGTCGAACGATCATTAGCTGTATCATGAACTACGATTCCTTCAGGACGACCTACGCCGTTACGGTATGCGTATTTAGGGAAGTAAGATGTATAATCTTCTTCAATCTTAGGTGCTTTTAAATTATTTTTACGAATGTAATCGTTAATTGATGAGTTTACTTGCGGTTTATATTTTGGCAAACTCGTTTTTGGTGCTGCAGCGACTGATCTTGGTTGTGCTGAAGCACTAAAAGTAGTTACTTTTGGTGTAGCTTCAGTTTTAGCTTTAGGTGCAACAGGTGTTGCTTTTGGTGCTGCGGCTTTATATTGCGTTTCAAGAGCAGCAGGTTTAGCAGCTGATTTAATTAATTCTGGATTTATTTGATTTTCTGAATTATCATCTTCATCATCAACTAAACTATATCCAGCACTTGTAACATTATTGTTCGTTTTAGATGCTGTTGTGTTAGTTGTTTTTGTAACAGGTTTCGCATTATTTGATGTAGTTGATTGAGTCTCACGAGTGTCACCATTTACTTGTGTAGTATCAACCTTTTGATTTACTTGAGCATTGCCTGTTTTATTCGCTGCTTTTGGTTGGACAATAGCAGGGTCTTGATATACTTGAGTGCCAGAAATGTTTTGCGTTGGATTTTTTACCTCAGCTTTTGCTTGTTCAGTAGTTGCTTTAACTTTATTACTATCTAAAACGTTTTTATTAGTAGTTTGATCTTGTGTCGTCTCAGCTGCTTGAACTTGATGTGCAGTGACTGCTGAACCTACAAGCGTTAATGCAACCATTGATGGTAGTTTGTAATTAAATTTTTTCGCCATTCTATTTATTACTCCTAACATTTATTAATTATTAATCTCATTATAGTACCTGTTTTATACACCTGTGCGTATTTAACCAATTTGTAATATACTCTTAATTTATATTTTCACTGTAAAAAAATGAAAAAAATTTTGAATCTCAATGGTGACGTGACAAATCAAATAGAATTGATGTCAATTTAAGAATTGGTTTATTACAAATGTTTCTATAATAGATACAACTTTTTTTAATTAAGCGAGGTCAACTTTTTTGTCATTTCAATATGCTCGATGCCTTCCTCAAGAAATATATTACCTCTCATTTTAAAATTTAAACTTTCATAGAATGGAATTGCATGACATTGGGCATTCATGGTAGCTACGTAAAAACCTTCATCTATAGCTAATGACTCTACAGCTTGCATAAGCATTCTACCCATGCCTTGTCCGCGATGTGATTTCATCACAGCTACTCGTTCTATTTTGACAGTTGTTTCATTAATAGGGCGTATTCGAGCAGTGGCAACTGGCTGCCCATTGTCATACCCAATCAGGTGAATAGATTCAGATTCATATTCATCAATTTCACTTTCCTCTGGGACGCCTTGTTCTTCTACAAACACTTTCTTTCTTATATAGAAGCAATCTTCTAACATCTTTTGATTGTTTACTTTTAAAAACATAAAATCCCTCCATATCCCAACAAAATCATTTATATTTAATTTACTAATAATAACATAGAATAACGATTGTTATTTTTCACAAAAATAATTAGACATAAAAAATGCTATAAAAATGATTCATAGGAACCATCTTTATAGCTAGATAGAGTGTATTTGTTATAATGCTTCTTTTCTAATAATTGCTGTATATTGCCAAAAGATTCGCATTTGAGCAATATTCCAATTATTCATCCCCATTGTAAACCCAGAAGGTTTAAAGATATTTACATCTGTCACTTCTAAAGCTGCTGCGACTAAATATTGTAATGGAATACTAAGTGATTTCATTGTTTCAGTAATGCCATTTTCATCATATACCCATGAAAATGGTAACTCTGATTCGAAAACATCAACACTATTGAAAATTTCAGGTAGGGCTAAAATATAACATGCACCATCTACAATAGGATTCTCGATACTATTTTTGTAATAAATTAGGAGTGCTTCATAGTTTTCTCGATGCTCATGATTGACGTAAAAAAATTCACTTCTAAAATGAGCCATATCTTGGCTATGAATAATTTGTTGTTCTAACATATTAAACATCCCATTTATATTTGCAATCTTTTCGTATGTTTTTCTACTCATGTATGATGCTCCTTTCATAAATAGTAAATGTTAATCGTCATATAATATTAGTTTACAACACCATTTTGGTTATTTGAAGCTTGTGGCGTTTGTTGAGTGCCACCTTGATTTTGATTTAAGTTTTGATCTGTAGCAGGTTGTTGTTGATTATTGACGCTATTGTTGCTATTACTGTTATTACTGTCGTCGCTATTATTCGAAGATTTATCTTTATCAGTCGTATCGTTTTGTTCTTTTCTCAATAAACTACTATCTAAAGGCGTTAATGGTATTAATGAACCATAATGATTGATGACACGTTGATCTAAGAAATCATTTTTATCATTAATAGGTGATAATTCTAAGTCTTTACGAAGTAAGTTTGCATATTTTTGAATGCTGTCTACACTTGGATGATAATAGTAAATACCATTTAACATATCATCTTTACCTTTTAATTGCGCAGTTTTAATTTCAACATCATTTGTTAAGTACATTTTTGCTAAAGCTTTAATTTCAGAGTTAGTTAAATTATGCTTTGCATTTTTACCTACAATTTGAATCACGTTATCAAGTTTATCAATAGAATCAACTTCCTGTGCTTTTTGGAATAAAATCTTAATTAATTCCATTTGACGTTGTCCACGTTTCAAGTCTGAATCATGATGTCTAGTTCTAGCAACTGCTAAAGCCTCATCACCATTTAATTTTTGGTACCCTTTTTTAATTTTAATCTTACCAGTATCATCTGTATTTGGCTCATTTAAATCATATGGTACATCATAGTATATGCCACCAAGTTCATTTACAGCTTCTACAAAGGCCTTCATATTAACGCGTACATAGTAATCAACTGGAACATTCATCGTTGCTTCAACAGAGTCCATTGCTGCAATTGGACCACCATATGCATGTGCATGGGTAATTTTATCGTAGTAGCCGACTTTAGGAATGTAGCTGATTGTATCACGAGGAATACTAAGCATTCGAATTTGGTGTTTAGATTGATTAAAAGTAGTTAAAATCATAGCGTCTGATCTAGAGTGTTCAGCATCTTGGCCTTTTTTTCTTCTTCCGTCATTATCATCGATACCTAAGAAGAGAATAGAGATAGGTTGTTCTTCAGGATTAACTTTATTGTCTCGTAAATTTGATTGACGATTAGCATTTTTACTATCTTGAGAAGATTCAAATGCATCTTGAGACGTTTTAAAAAGTAACGTAGCGAAGACAATTGGAACAACAATAAGAACCAATGCTAGAAGGATCAAAAAGTATTTTAAAAATTTATTCATGATTGATGCTCCTATATTAAATTTTTGTTAAATCATAATCATAATTTTAAAATATAATTAGTTGAACGATATTTATACAACTTCATTACTAATACATTATAGCCTTAAATTGTAGTACTTTATAGTAAAAAATACAAATGTTATGTCAAAGTTCCTTGTAATTTGAATGTTTTGTTAAAATCAAAAAGCATTTTAAAAAATATAATGCGACTTTAGTATGATGTCTAAAAAAAATTAAAGGGGTAATATAAATTTGAGTGATTTATACAATGTGATAAGGTATAATTAAATTTGTTGTAATAAGAACTTATATGAAGAAAATATTACTAAGTAGCATAACGCATAAGTGGGTGACAGATAAAATTGTAAGTGATATTATAACGAAGTTAAGGTTATTGTTTTAATTATTTAATTTGAATACAATGAGAGGCTATTAGCGAATGAAATTTAATAAAGTGAAATTGGTTATACATGCATGCGTGCTTTTGTTCATCATTATCTCTATAGGATTAGTTTTTCATCGATTACAAACGAAAACGAACTCTATAGAACCTATACATAAGGAAACAAAATTATCGGATAATGCGAAATATTTGGTTGATCGTAATAAAGGCAAAGGTGAGCCATCGAAATTAAAGGAAGTATACAATAGTAAAGATCCAAAGTATAAGAAGATTGACCAGTATTTACAAAATTCATTATTTAATGGTTCAGTAGCGGTATATGAAAATGGCAAATTGAAAATGAGTAAAGGCTATGGATATCAAGATTTTGAAAAAGGAATTAAAAATACACCAAATACGATGTTTCTAATTGGTTCAGCTCAAAAATTTTCAACAGGATTACTGTTAAAACAGTTAGAAGAAGAACATAAAATTAATATTAATGATCCAGTAAGCAAATATATTCCATGGTTTAAAACATCTAAGCCCATTCCTTTAAAAGACTTGATGCTGCATCAAAGTGGATTATATAAATATAAATCTTCAAAAGACTATAAGAACTTAGATCAAGCAGTGAGAGCAATTCAAAAACGTGGCATTGATCCTAAGAAATACAAAAAGCATATGTATAATGATGGGAATTATTTGGTGCTAGCTAAAGTTATCGAAGAAGTTACCGGCAAATCATATGCCGAGAATTACTATACAAAAATAGGGGATCCTCTAAAACTTCAGCATTCAGCATTTTATGATGAAAAATCATTTAGAAAATATTTAGCAAAAGGTTATTCTTATAATAGTACAGGACTTTCTTTCTTGAAGCCTAATGTTTTAGAACAATATTATGGTGCAGGTAATATATATATGACACCAACAGATATGGGTAAATTAATTACTCAAATGCAACAATATAAATTATTTAGTCCTAAAATAACCAACCCATTATTACATGAGTTTGGTACGAAACAGTATCCAGATGAATATCGATATGGTTTCTATGTTAAGCCAACATTGAATAGACTTAACGGGGGATTCTTTGGACAAGTCTTTACTGTTTACTATAATGATAAGTATGTAGTTGTACTTGCATTAAATGTAAAAGGAAACAATGAAGTTCGAATCAAACATATTTATAATGATATTTTAAAACAAAATAAACCTTACAATACGAAGGGTGTTATTGTTCAATAATTAATATAGAAGATATAACTTGTATATGGCATTAAGGCATTGACCTTATTTGACTAGTATACGAGTTATATCTTCTTTTTTATAGAGGTGAAAAGTTTAAAGTATAAGGTTGAAGTAGTAGGATGATAAATTTGCGTTAAGTTAAAAAGATATAAACAATTGATGTAAATGTCAATATAAAAATGTATATAAATGATTGTATAAGAATGTATTAATTGAATGGATAATAATGATTGTCTTTTAAGATATAGAAGGGGACTTAACCATTTAAAAATTGAAGGAAAATAAAAACCAGCTAACAAAAGTGTTAGCTGGTTAAACTTTACATTATTAAAATGTTGTTTATAAGTGTGAAGAGTGACCGCCTTGCATAACCCAATATGTTCCGACAACGAAACAAAGTGTAATTACAAGAGCAAAGATAACTTTGAATGTTTGTAAACGTCCATCTTTACCTTCAGTTAAATGCATGAACATTAATAATTGAAGTCCAGCTTGGATGAATGCAAAGCCAAAGATAATTGTCAACTTCGCGTGGAATGTTAATGACGTGTATAGTGTTACGTAAACTGCTAAAAGCGTTAATACGATAGATGCGATAAATCCTACAGTATGTTTCATTATTGTACTCATCCGCTATACACCATCCCTATCATATATACGGCAGTAAAGATGAAAACCCAAACAACATCTAAGAAGTGCCAGTATAAACTTACTATAAATAATTTTGGCGCATTATATTTGTCTAATCCGCGTCGTTGGATTTGGATTAATAAACAAATGGCCCAAACGATACCTAGCGATACGTGACAACCATGCGTTCCTAATAGGATAAAGAAACTAGACCAGTAAGAACCAATTGTTGGGTTAACGCCTTCTGATGCATAGTGTGCGAATTCATAAATTTCGAATCCAACAAAGACTAAACCTAAAAGTAACGTAATGATCATCCAAAACATCATTAACTTTTGTTTTTCTTGGCGCATGTAGTAAATAGCAATACCACATGTGTAAGAACTGAATAATAATGCAAACGTCATTATTAAAACAAGAGGCAATTCAAATAACTCAGTAGTCATTTTACCTGCATAATCGCCACCATGTTGCAAAGTTAATAGTGTCGCAAATAGGGTACCGAATAACGCAAATTCGGCTGTAATGAAAATCCAAAAGCCAAGCTTATTTAATTCGCCTTCATGTGTGCGTGAATCAATAGTGTTTGTATCATGACTCATGACTTACAGCCTCCCTTTCTTTAATACGCGCTTCTCTTAATCTAGCTTCAGTTTCAGCAACTTCAGCAGCAGGGATATGATATCCGTGATCGATTTGGAAACTGCGATAAATCATAGTACCAAAAATACCGAATAAACAAATTAATGCTGGAATTACAGTTTCGAAAATTAAGAAGAAACCGCCGATAGTCATAAAGATACCAATCCAGAATCCAACAGGAGTATTGTTTGGCATATGAATGTCTTTGTAATTATGGTTGTCTAAGTAATGACGACCATGTTCTTTCATATCAACAAATGTGTCGTAGTCATTCCAATCTGGTGTAATGGCAAAGTTGTATTTAGGTGGAATTGCTGATGCAGTAGTCCACTCTAGAGTACGACCAAGGCCATCCCAGTTATCTCCAGTTGCTTCACGTGGAGATTTGAAGTGACTGTATACGATACTAACAACAAGGAATAAGAATCCGATTGCCATTAATAATGCACCGATAGTTGAAATTAAGTTTAATAAGAACCAACCATCTGATGGCATATAAGTGTATAAACGACGTGGCATACCATCTAATCCAAGAATGAATTGTGGTAAGAAACAAACGTTAAATCCGATCATGAAGAACCAGAAGCACCATTTGTTTAATGTTTCGTTTAATTTGTAACCCATCATCTTTGGATACCAGAAGATTAAACCAGCTAAGCAGGCAAATACAACACCAGTAACCAATGTATAGTGGAAGTGAGCTACTAAGAAGTACGTATTGTGATATTGATAGTCAGCTGATGCCATTGCTAACATTACACCCGTAACACCACCTAAAAGGAAGTTAGGGATAAATGCTAATGAGAATAGCATTGGTGACTCAAATGTAATACGTCCTTTATATAATGTTAATAACCAGTTAAACAATTTCACACCAGTTGGAATACCAATCAGCATTGTTGAAATTGAGAAGAATGAGTTGATTAACGCACCATTACCCATTGTGAAGAAATGGTGAACCCAAACTAAGAAACTAAGGAACGCGATACCGGCAGTTGCCCATACCATACTTTGATGTCCGAATAAACGCTTACGAGCGAATGTCGGGATAATTTCTGAGTAAATACCAAATGCTGGAAGGATAACGATATAAACTTCAGGGTGCCCCCATACCCAGAAGAAGTTAGCCCAAAGCATTGGCATACCGCCATGTGCAACTGTGAAGAATGCTGTGTCAAATATTCTATCAGTTGTCATTAATGCTAACGCTACTGTTAAAGGAGGGAAAGCAAGAATAACAATTAATGTAGTAATAAATGTTGTTACTGTAAACATTGGCATTTGCATAAACTTCATAGTTGGTGTTTTACATCTTAAAATTGTTACAAAGAAGTTGATACCTGTAGCTAAGGTACCAAGCCCTGAAATTTGTATAGCTATTAAGTAATAGTTAACACCCGGACCAGGACTGAATTCACCTGCTAGTGGCGCATAGTTTGTCCAACCAGCTGCTGGTGAACCACCAATAATAAATGACAGGTTGAATAAAATCATACCTGCAAAGAATAGCCAGAAACTTACGTTGTTTAATACTGGGAATGCAACATCACGTGCTCCAATTTGTAATGGAACAACGATATTCCATAAACCAAAGATAAATGGCATTGCCATGAAGATAATCATGATTACACCATGTGTACTAAAAATTTCGTTATAGTGGTTAGATTCTAAAAATTTGTTATCAGGTACTGTTAATTGCGCACGAATAAGTAACGCATCAATACCACCACGGACGAACATTAATACGGCACAGATTAAATACATAATACCGATTTTCTTATGGTCTACAGATGTGAACCATTCTTTGTAAAGATATTTCCATAATTTAAAGTAAGTAATTACTGCGATTAAACCAATAACTAAGAATGGGGCACCAATTTGTGCCATTGTAATCATCCAGTTACCTTTAACTAGTAATTGATCCCATGGAAAATTCATTAATGTCCACCTCCATGATCATCATTGTCTTGATCTTGCGCATCTTTTGAAATTTTCTTCATTTCTTTCGCATTTTTCGATTCATCTTTCTTGAACTCATTGTTATATGGTTCGTCATTTCCAAGAATCATCAATTTCATACCATGTCGTTTATAGTTCGCATTTGTAATTTGAGCTTTACGAGCAGGTATTAATGGTTTGTCTGATACATCTTTAAACATATTTTCTTCACTAGTGAAGTTTGGATCTTTCAATTCGAAATTGAAACGTTTATATGCATAGAAGATGTATTCTGGATCGGCTGCTGGATCAACAAACGCCATATGTGTACCATTAAATTCTAAAGCTTTATTAGGTGTGCTTGGTAATAATTGTTTATCAAATGTATCTTGATCTAACGTTTTCTTACCTTTAACTTCTTTCACCCATTTGTCGTAGTCTTTTTGACTAACGGCATTTACTTTAAATGTTTGACGTGAGAATCCTTCACCATTGAAGTTAGAGTTACGACCTCTGAACGTACCAGTTTGAGATGCTTCTAACGTCCAATTCATTGTCATGCCAGTCATGGCATATTTTTGACCACCTAATTGTGGAATCCAGAAACTTGTCATTGTATCCATAGCTTGAAGCTTAAATACAACAGGACGATCTTTAGGGATTGTTAATGTATTAACAGTCTCTATATGTTCATCTGGATAAGCAAAGAACCATTTGTATCCTGCACTTACTGCATATACAACCATTGGATCTTTCTCACTCTTCGGTGGTTTTTCGTAATCGTATAAAGTTTTAACTGTAGGAATAGCTAAAGCAGCAACGATTATGATAGGTATTACAAACCATATTGTTTCAATGATGGCATTATGGTGCATCTTACCAGATTCGGCATTCTTATTATAACTATACTTGTAAATAAAAATGGCGAACATGCCAAGTACAACGAAACAAATAACAAGCATGAAGACGATTGAATAAAGAATCAAGAACTTCTGACTACTTGCTACTGGCCCTTTTGCGTTGAAAATTTCTATATTTGAACAACCACTAAGTAAAATTAGTGTGCCAAATAATAGAAGCAAAGACTTAAATTTTGACACTTTTTTGACCTCCTAATACTACAAATGTAGGGCTTAACATTAATTTTAAGTTATTACACAATATTTACAAGGGCTTATGGGAAAAAAATTAATAAAATTGTATCAAAAATGTTGATAAATCAAGGTGTGACGTGGGTTCACACATTTGTTAAAATTATGTGTACATTTTGTGACTAATAGCGTTTTTGAAAAAATTGCTTCATATTTAAAAGGGAAGTTGAGAATAGCTTTCAATTAAAGGTTAATTGAATGAAAATAAAAAAAGTTTGAAATTGTCTAATAAATTGAAAATGATGGCTAGTTCATTGAAAGGAAGCGCAAACATTTTAATAAGGAATTTGCCAAAAGTAATTTATCGTTAAACAATGAAAAGTAGAAATTTGTTTGTTCAAAATCAAAATATTCTTTTAAAAAGAGCAGTTAAGTTTTAATAATTTGAAAGGTAGTCCTTTGGTATACAGAAAAAATACAATATTTGGGTTAAAGTTGCAGATGAAGTTGGAATAACAAATAAAATGGTAGCAAAACATGTACGTTTGCTACCATTTTATTTGCAGTATAGTGATGAGGGCTATTTAACCTCAATATACCTAGTGGAAATTTTAATTGCACCATCTGAATCAGTGACATGATATTTAATTTGATATTTACCAGATTTAGATGTATCAATTTGGCCATCGACTTTAATTTTATCGGTTAAATCTCCATCTTCTTTATCAAATGCACTTATGCCGTTTAGAAGGTTATAATCTTGACCTTTCTTAATAACGATATCATTAGCGCCTTTAATTTGTGGTGTAGTATTCGTCGTTGCATCTGCATTTAAATTTGGTGTTACTAGTGTAGCAGAAACACCGAGGGCTGATAATGACTGTAATAGTTTATTCATAATGTAACCTCCGAATGATAAGTCATTTCTGAGTTAGCTTTACTATACCTTAATTTATATTATTTACACATCATACTATAGTCCTAATCTTACCCTATAAAGAATGAAATTTAAATATAAATTTATAAATAATGAGGAAATAATTATTATTTTGAAAATCTGCCACAATTGTAAAATTAATAATTCAGGGATAATTTGAAATCAAATATAACTTTATTCGACAGTTTGAACATAAATTTTTGTGTATCAAAACAATAAGAAAAGGGAGGCGAAAATGATAAAGAACCACTATTGATTAATTATGTAGTAGTACTTTATCATAGTCACAGCTTCTGTGATGGGGCCTCGTCGACTTGCATTGTCTGTAGAAATTGGAAATCCAATTCCTCTTTGTTGGGGCCCATCCCCAACTTGCACATTATTGTAAGCTGACTTTCCGCCAGCTTCTATGTTGGGGCCCCGGACTATAATTGAAAAATGCTTGTTACAAGCTTATTTTCATTCAATTAACAACTGTCTATATAAAATTGTTGAGCCAAGAACAAAGTGAAATGCTCCCTTCAAAGCCTTCATTTATTCAATGTCTACTTTGAAGGGAGCATTTGATCGATTAATGTCCCAGATTTTTCTTGTTATTCATTCACATTACATGACTAATGTGAATTTACGAATCAATACCTCGACGCATTTTTTCTGCAAGCAAAGTATTATTTAATACCATAGTAATTGTTAATGGACCAACGCCACCAGGAACTGGTGTAATAGCTCCAGCAATTTCTTTAACCGCATCATAATCAACGTCACCTTTTAATTTCCCATTTTCATCTGGCGTATTGCCAACATCGATAATTACTGCTCCTTCTTTGACCACATCTTTTGTTACTAAACCAGGCTTACCAACTGCACTGACAATGACATCAGCATCTTTTAAATATGATGCCATATCCTTTGAACGAGAATGTAAGATTGTTACTGATGCATTTTTTTGAAGTAGTAACTTAGAAACTGGTTGTCCGACAATATGACTTCGTCCAATTACAACTGCATTTTTACCTTCTAAATCAATATCAGCATGTTTTAATATTTCCATGATGCCGAGCGGTGTGCAAGGTACAAAAGTTTGTTCATCGATATATAATTTCCCTATATTTATTGGATGAAAACCGTCCACATCTTTATCAGGATTGATTGCTTCTAATATTTTCTGTTCGCTAACTTGTTTTGGTAGTGGTACTTGTACCAAAATACCACTTACAGAATCATCATTATTTAGTCTATTTAGTTCGTTTAATACTTCCTCTTCAGTAGCTGTTTCTTCCAAATGTACGATTTCTGAAATCATACCAATTTTTTCAGCTGCTTTCTTTTTTGATCTAACATAACTTTGACTAGCGCCATCATTACCAACTAATATAACGGATAATTTAGGTGTAAAACCCTTTTCTTTTAGCGCTTCAACTTGATCTTGTAACCCCTGTCTGTAGTCTTTGGCAATTTGTTTACCATCTAAAATTTTAGCAACCATAAAAACTTCTCCTCCTATTGTCAATATCCTAACTTTGTTAGTTTATAAAACTAATTTACATAGCAAAAGACGTAAATTCAAACAAAAAATCAAAATAAAGTTCGATTTTTGATTGAAAAAGCAGAAATTGCTTGTTATGCTATATCTATAATATACAACTAAAGTAATTCACAATTCAAACTTTTGAAAGGGTGTACAAAGTGAAAGTAGCAGTCATTATGGGCAGTTCTTCCGATTGGAAAATTATGCAAGAGAGTTGTAACATGTTGGATTATTTTGAAATTCCGTACGAAAAACAAGTAGTATCGGCACATCGTACGCCAAAAATGATGGTTCAATTTGCTTCTGAAGCGAGAGAAAGCGGTATAGACATTATCATTGCAGGCGCTGGCGGTGCGGCACATTTACCAGGTATGGTTGCATCATTAACGACGCTACCAGTTATTGGAGTGCCGATTGAAACAAAAAGTTTAAAGGGTATAGATTCTTTATTATCAATTGTTCAAATGCCAGGAGGTATTCCGGTTGCAACGACTGCAATTGGTGCAGCAGGTGCTAAAAACGCAGGTATACTTGCAGCAAGAATGTTAAGTATTCAAAATCCTTCTTTAGTTGAAAAACTAAATCATTATGAATCTTCGTTAATTCAAAAAGTGGAGGACATGCAAAATGAACTTCAATAAATTAAAGTTTGGTGCGACTATTGGCATTATTGGTGGTGGTCAGCTTGGAAAGATGATGGCACAATCAGCTCAAAAAATGGGTTATAAAGTGGCTGTATTGGATCCTGCTGAAGATTGTCCATGTAGATACGTTGCACACGAATTTATACAAGCCAAGTATGACGATGAAAAGGCACTCAATCAATTAGGACAAAAATGTGATGTGATTACTTATGAATTTGAAAACATTTCAGCCCAACAATTAAAACTATTATGTGAAAAGTACAATATTCCGCAAGGTTACCAAGCTATACAGTTATTACAAGACCGCTTAACTGAAAAAGAAACATTAAAAAGTGCTGGTACCAAAGTTGTCCCGTTCATTTCAGTAAAAGAATCTACAGATATTGACAAAGCAATTGAAACATTAGGATATCCTTTTATTGTAAAAACTAGATTTGGTGGCTACGATGGCAAAGGTCAAGTTTTAATTAACAACGAAAAAGACTTACAAGAAGGTTTTAAATTAATTGAAACTAGTGAATGCGTAGCTGAAAAATATTTGAATATCAAGAAAGAAGTATCACTTACTGTTACAAGAGGAAACAACAATCAAATTACTTATTTCCCATTACAAGAAAATGAGCATAGAAATCAAATACTTTTCAAAACAATTGTTCCAGCGAGAATAGATAAAACAGCTGAGGCGAAAGAGCAAGTTAATAAAATTATCCAATCGATTCATTTCATTGGAACATTTACAGTTGAATTTTTTATAGATAGTAACAACCAATTGTATGTGAACGAGATTGCACCAAGGCCTCACAATTCCGGACATTATTCAATTGAAGCATGTGATTATTCACAATTTGATACTCATATTTTAGCAGTTACCGGACAATCATTACCAAATTCAATTGAATTATTAAAGCCTGCAGTCATGATGAACTTACTAGGTAAAGACTTAGATTTATTGGAAAATGAATTTAATGAACATCCAGAGTGGCACTTACATATTTATGGTAAGTCTGAGCGTAAAGATAGTAGAAAAATGGGGCATATGACTGTACTAACGAATGATGTAAACCAAACTGAACAAGATATGTACGCTAAATTTGAGGGGAGTAATTAAAGCATGACATTATTATATGAAGGAAAAGCGAAGCGTATTTTCTCAACAAATCAAGAAAATGAATTAAGAGTTGAATATAAAGATGAAGTTACTGCTGGAAACGGGGCTAAGAAAGACACAATGGCAGGTAAGGGGCGATTAAATAATCAAATTACTTCTATTATATTTAAATATTTACAAGAAAATGGAATAGAAAGTCACTTTATTAAACAATTATCTGAAACAGATCAATTAGTTAAGCCTGTGAAAATAATTCCATTAGAAGTAGTTGTCCGTAATATTGCTAGTGGATCTATTACAAAGCGTTTAGGTTTTGAAAATGGTGAAGTTTTTAGAGAACCACTTGTGGAATTTTTCTATAAAAATGATGCATTAAATGATCCTTTGATTACAGATGATCACATCAAATTACTGAATATTGCGACAGATAAAGATATTGAAACATTAAAAACGAAAGCGCTAGAAATTAATCAAGTATTAAAACAATTAATGGATGCGATGAATTTAAAATTAGTAGATTTTAAAATCGAATTTGGAAAGACTGAGACTGGTCAAATTTTGTTAGCGGATGAAATATCTCCAGATACATGTCGAATTTGGGATAAAGCTACCAATGCAAACTTTGATAAAGATGTATATAGAAATAACACTGGATCACTGATTGAAACATATCAAATATTTTTAAACAAATTGGAGGATTTAAAATAATGAAAACAATTGAACTACATATCACATTACAACCACAAGTATTAGATACGCAAGGACAAACGCTTACTCGAGCTGTACATGACTTAGGTTATGCACAAGTGAATGATATTCGTGTAGGAAAAGTATTATATATGACAGTGGATGAGGTTAGTGATGAAAAGGTACACAACATTATTACAACTCTAAGTGAAAAATTGTTTGCAAATACAGTGATTGAAGAATATAGCTATAAAGTGTTAGATGATGAAAAGGAGAATGCATAAAATGAAATTTGCGGTTCTTGTTTTTCCAGGTTCGAATTGTGATAGAGACATGTTTAATGCTGCTATTAAAAGTGGTGTTGAAGCGGAATATGTAGATTATAGAGAAACATCACTAAGTGGATTTGATGGCGTACTTATTCCTGGTGGATTTTCATTCGGGGATTACTTAAGATCTGGGGCAATGGCTAGTGTAGCGCCGATTATTTCGGAAGTTAAACGTCTTGCAGCTGAAGGTAAGCCAGTATTAGGTGTTTGTAATGGGTTTCAAATTTTAACTGAAATAGGCTTATTACCTGGTGCATTATTGCATAACGATTCACATTTATTTATTAGTAGAAATGAAAAGTTAGAAATAGTGAATAATCAAACGGCATTTACAAATCTTTATGAACAAGGTGAAAAAGTTATATATCCTGTAGCTCACGGTGAAGGTCATTATTATTGTACTGATGAAATATATCAACAATTAAAAGCTAACAATCAAATTATTCTGAAATATGTGAATAATCCGAACGGTTCATATGATGATATTGCAGGAATTGTTAATGAAAAAGGCAATGTATGTGGCATGATGCCACATCCTGAAAGAGCTTTAGAAACGTTGTTAGGTACTGATAGTGGTGTGAAATTATTTGAAGCGATGGTAAAAAGTTGGAGGGAACAACATGTCTAAATTTATCGAACCAAGCGTTGAAGAAATTAAACTTGAAAAAGTATATCAAGATATGGGATTAAGTGATCAAGAATATGAAAAAGTTTGCGATATTTTAGGCAGACAACCTAACTTTACAGAAACAGGTATCTTTTCTGTTATGTGGAGTGAACATTGCTCTTATAAACATTCTAAACCGTTTTTAAAGCAATTTCCTACGTCAGGTGAGCATGTGCTTATGGGGCCTGGTGAAGGTGCAGGGGTAGTCGATATAGGTGATAATCAAGCCGTAGTATTTAAAGTAGAGTCTCACAATCATCCATCAGCAATTGAACCATATCAAGGGGCTGCTACAGGCGTTGGTGGAATCATTCGTGACATTGTCTCTATTGGGGCTAGACCTATTAATTTGTTAAACAGTCTTAGATTTGGAGAATTAGATAATAAACAAAACCAAAGATTACTTAAAGGTGTTGTAAAGGGTATCGGAGGTTATGGTAACTGCATTGGTATTCCAACAACTGCTGGTGAAATCGAATTTGATGAACGTTATGATGGCAATCCACTTGTTAATGCAATGTGTGTTGGTGTTATCAATCACGACATGATTCAAAAAGGCACAGCAAAAGGTGTAGGTAATTCGGTCATTTATGTTGGTTTGAAAACTGGTCGAGATGGTATTCATGGTGCTACTTTTGCATCTGAAGAATTGACGGAAGAAAGCGAAAGTAAACGACCTTCTGTACAAATCGGTGATCCATTTGTAGGTAAAAAATTAATGGAAGCAACACTTGAAGCAATTACATTTGATGAATTAGTTGGTATTCAAGATATGGGTGCTGCTGGTTTAACATCTTCATCGTCTGAAATGGCGGCAAAAGGTGGTAGTGGGTTACATTTGAGATTAGAACAAGTGCCAACACGTGAGCCAGGTATTTCTCCTTATGAAATGATGCTTTCAGAAACTCAAGAACGTATGTTACTAGTTGTTGAAAAAGGTACTGAACAAAAATTCTTAGATTTATTTGATAAGCACGAATTGGATAGTGCTGTTATAGGTGAAGTTACAGATACAAATCGTTTTGTTTTAACATATGATGACGAAGTTTATGCTGACATTCCAGTTGAACCACTAGCTGATGAAGCACCTGTATATATTTTAGAAGGAGAAGAAAAAGATTATAATACTTCTAAAAATGATTATACACACATCGATGTTAAAGATACTTTCTTTAAATTACTTAAGCATCCGACTATAGCATCTAAACACTATTTATATGATCAATACGACCAACAAGTTGGTGCCAATACGATAATTAAGCCAGGACTTCAAGCATCGGTAGTACGTGTGGAAGGCACAAATAAGGCGATTGCTTCAACAATTGATGGTGAAGCGCGTTATGTATATAACAATCCATATGAAGGTGGAAAGATGGTAGTAGCTGAAGCTTATCGAAATTTAATTGCCGTGGGTGCAACACCATTAGCAATGACAGATTGTTTAAATTATGGTTCTCCTGAAAAGAAAGAAATCTATCAACAGTTGATAGATTCAACGAAAGGTATGGCAGAAGCATGCGACATTCTTAAGACACCAGTAGTTTCTGGAAATGTATCTTTATATAACGAAACGAAAGGTACTTCTATTTTCCCAACACCAGTTGTTGGAATGGTAGGTTTGATTGAAAATGTAAATTATTTAAATGATTTTGAACCTCAAGTTGGAGATAAATTATATTTAATCGGTGATACTAAGGACGACTTTGGTGGTAGTCAACTTGAAAAGTTAATTTATGGCAAAGTTAATCATGAATTTGAGTCATTAGATTTGAGTTCAGAAGTTGAAAAAGGTGAATCAATCAAGACCGCTATTCGTGAAGGACTATTATCACATGTTCAAACAGTTGGTAAAGGTGGCTTACTGATTACCTTAGCTAAACTAAGTGCGCATTACGGTTTAGGATTAAAATCTTCAATAGATATAACAAATGCACAATTGTTTAGTGAGACACAAGGCCGATATGTTGTTTCTGTTAAATCAGGTAAAACTTTAAATATTGATAATGCAATAGAAATTGGACTTTTAACAGATAGTGATAATTTCAAAGTAACAACACCATATACAGAGATTAGTGAAAATGTTTCAGATATTAAACAAATATGGGAAGGGGCAATTGCTCAATGTTTAACTACTCAGGATTAAACGAAGAATGTGGCGTGTTTGGTATTTGGAATCATCCTGAAGCAGCGCAACTAACATATATGGGACTTCATAGTTTGCAACATCGTGGTCAAGAAGGTGCAGGTATAGTTGTTTCTGATCAAAATGAATTAAAAGGCGAGCGAGGATTAGGCTTACTAACTGAAGCGATTAAAGATGATCAAATGGAACGATTAAAAGGATATCAACATGCAATTGGTCACGTCCGTTATGCTACTTCAGGTAATAAAGGTATTGAAAATATTCAACCGTTTCTGTATCACTTTTATGATATGAGTGTAGGTATTTGTCATAATGGTAACCTCATTAATGCTAAATCATTGCGTCAGAATTTAGAAAAACAAGGTGCTATCTTCCATTCGTCTTCTGATACTGAAGTCATTATGCATTTGATTCGACGCAGTAAGGCACCAACTTTTGAAGAAGCATTAAGAGAAAGTCTTCGAAAAATTAAAGGTGGTTTTACATTTGCAATTTTAACAAAGGATGCGTTATATGGCGCAGTAGATCCAAATGCTATCAGACCACTTGTTGTAGGTAAAATGAAAGATGGGACATACATCCTTGCAAGTGAAACATGTGCAATAGATGTGTTAGGTGCAGAATTCGTTCAAGATATTCATGCAGGTGAATATGTCGTGATTAACGATAAAGGTATTACAGTTAAATCTTATACACATCATACGACAACTGCAATTTCTGCGATGGAATATATTTATTTTGCTAGACCAGACTCAACAATAGCTGGTAAAAATGTCCATGCAGTACGTAAAGCTTCTGGTAAAAAATTAGCCCAAGAAAGCCCTGTAAATGCTGATATGGTCATCGGTGTACCCAATTCATCGTTATCAGCTGCGAGTGGTTATGCTGAAGAAATAGGTTTGCCATATGAAATGGGACTAGTTAAAAATCAATATGTTGCAAGAACATTTATTCAACCAACTCAAGAATTACGTGAGCAAGGTGTGAGAGTGAAGTTATCTGCGGTAAAAGATATAGTAGATGGGAAAAATATCATTCTTGTTGATGATTCTATTGTTCGCGGTACGACAATTCGACGCATTGTGAAAATGTTAAAAGATTCTGGTGCAAATAAAGTGCATGTGCGTATAGCATCACCGGAATTTATGTTCCCAAGTTTTTATGGAATCGATGTTTCAACTACGGCAGAATTAATTTCTGCAAGCAAATCACCTGAAGAAATTAAAGATTATATTGGCGCTGATTCATTAGCATATCTATCTGTAGATGGGTTAATTGAATCAATTGGTTTAGATTATGACGCGCCATATAGTGGCTTATGTGTAGAAAGTTTCACTGGAGATTATCCTGCAGGGTTATACGATTATGAAGCAAATTATAAAGCACATTTAAGTCATCGACAAAAGCAATATATTTCTAAAAATAAACACTTTTTTGATAGTGAGGGAAATTTAAATGTCTAAAGCATATGAACAATCTGGTGTAAATATTCATGCTGGTTATGAAGCTGTAGAAAGAATGTCTAGTCATGTTAAACGTACGATGCGTAAAGAAGTTATCGGTGGTTTAGGTGGATTCGGTGCTACATTTGATTTATCACAATTAAATATGACAGCACCAGTTTTAGTTTCTGGAACAGACGGAGTAGGAACGAAATTAAAACTAGCTATCGACTATGGTAAACATGATTCGATAGGTATCGATGCAGTCGCAATGTGTGTTAATGATATTTTAACGACAGGTGCAGAACCATTATATTTTTTAGATTACATCGCTACAAATAAAGTTGTTCCTGAAGTTATTGAACAAATTGTTAAAGGTATTAGTGATGCATGTGTTGAAACGAATACTGCACTTATCGGTGGAGAGACTGCTGAAATGGGTGAAATGTATCACGAAGGCGAATATGATGTAGCCGGATTTGCTGTTGGAGCAGTTGAAAAGGATGACTATGTAGATGGTTCAGAAGTGAAAGAGGGACAAGTTGTTATAGGACTTGCGTCAAGTGGCATTCATTCAAATGGATATAGTTTAGTGCGCAAATTAATTAATGAATCAGGCATTGATTTGGCATCAAACTTCGATAATCGTCCATTTATAGATGTCTTTTTAGAACCAACTAAATTATATGTCAAACCTGTACTTGCTTTGAAAAAAGAAGTTTCTATTAAGGCAATGAATCATATTACTGGTGGAGGTTTTTATGAAAATATTCCACGTGCATTGCCAGCCGGATATGCTGCTAGAATTGATACTACATCATTTCCAACGCCAAAAATATTTGATTGGTTACAACAACAAGGCAATATAGATACAAATGAAATGTATAACATTTTTAACATGGGTATTGGCTATACGGTTATCGTTGATGAAAAAGATGCATCACGCGCTTTGAAGATTTTAGCAGAACAAAATGTGGAAGCCTATCAAATTGGACATATTGTGAAAAATGAGTCAACTGCAATTGAATTGTTGGGGGTATAACAATGGTTAAAATTGCGATTTTTGCATCAGGTTCAGGAAGTAACTTTGAAAATATAGTTGAGCATGTTGAATCAGGAAAACTTGAAAATATTGAAGTTACGGCGCTATATACGGATCATCAAAATGCGTTTTGTATAGATAGAGCAAAAAAGCACGGTATTCCTGTTTATATTAATGAACCAAAACAATTTGATTCAAAAGCAGCGTATGAACAACATTTAGTAACATTATTAAATAAAGATAAGGTAGAGTGGATTATTTTAGCTGGTTACATGCGTCTAATTGGTCCAGATTTATTAGCTTCATTTGCAGGTAAAATATTGAATATACATCCATCTCTATTGCCGAAATATAAGGGGATTGACGCAATAGGCCAAGCATATCATAGTGGCGATACTATTACTGGTTCGACAGTACATTATGTTGATAGTGGTATGGATACGGGAGAAATTATTGAACAGAGAAAATGTGATATTAGACCGGACGATTCAAAAGAACAATTAGAAGAGAAAGTAAAAAAATTGGAATATGAGTTATATCCAAGTGTTATTGCTAAAATTGTAAAATAAGGAGTATGTATGTGATGAAGAAAGCTATTTTGAGCGTATCAAATAAAACAGGTATTGTAGAGTTTGCTAAAGCGTTAACGCAATTAAATTATGAATTATATTCAACAGGTGGTACTAAACGTATATTAGATGAAGCAAATGTACCAGTTCGTTCTGTTTCAGACTTAACACATTTTCCAGAAATAATGGATGGCCGTGTTAAAACATTACATCCGGCTGTTCATGGTGGCATTTTAGCTGATCGAAATAAACCGCAGCATTTAAATGAATTATCAGAACAACATATAGATTTAATTGATATGGTAGTAGTTAATTTATATCCATTCCAACAAACTGTTGCAAACCCTGATGTGACGATGGACGAAGCAATTGAAAATATTGATATTGGTGGTCCAACAATGTTACGTGCTGCAGCTAAAAACTATAAACATGTAACAACAATTGTACATCCGGCAGATTATCATGAAGTATTGACGCGATTAAGAAACGATTCGTTAGATGAGTCATATAGACAATCATTAATGATTAAAGTTTTTGAGCATACTGCAGAATATGATGAAGCGATTGTACGTTTCTTTAAAGGGGATAAAGAAACTTTAAGATATGGAGAAAATCCACAACAATCAGCGTATTTTGTGAGAACTTCGAATGCTAAGCACACGATTGCAGGCGCTAAACAATTACATGGGAAACAATTAAGCTATAACAATATTAAAGATGCAGATGCTACACTAGCTTTAGTTAAAAAGTTTGATACACCTGCTGCAGTTGCGGTTAAACACATGAATCCATGTGGTGTTGGTATCGGTGACACGATAGAGCAAGCATTTCAACATGCGTATGAAGCGGATAGTCAATCAATATTTGGTGGAATTGTTGCATTAAACCGAGCTGTAACACCTGAGTTAGCAGAGCAATTGCATAGTATCTTTTTGGAAGTCATTATTGCACCAAAATTTACAGATGAAGCATTAGATATTTTAAAACAAAAGAAGAATGTAAGATTATTAGAAATTGATATGACTATAGACAGTAACGAAGAAGAGTTTGTTTCAGTATCTGGCGGATATTTAGTTCAAGATAAAGATAATTATGTCGTACCAAAAGATGAAATGAAAGTTGTTACAGAAGTAGTACCTACAGATGAACAATGGGAAGCAATGTTATTAGGATGGAAAGTTGTACCATCAGTAAAAAGTAATGCAATTATTTTAAGTAATAATAAACAAACTGTAGGTATAGGTGCTGGACAAATGAATCGTGTCGGTGCTGCTAAAATTGCGTTAGAGAGAGCTATTGAAATCAATGATCATGTAGCGTTAGTATCTGATGGATTTTTCCCTATGGGAGATACAGTTGAACTTGCAGCACAACATGGTATAAAGGCAATTATCCAACCGGGTGGTTCGATTAAAGATCAAGATTCAATTGATATGGCTAATAAACATGGTATTGCAATGGTAGTCACAGGCACTCGACATTTTAAACACTAATTTTAAAGGGGCGTAACATAAATGAATATATTAGTAATTGGTGCTGGTGGACGAGAACATGCACTTGCATATAAACTTAATCAATCGAATCTAGTTAAACAAGTGTTTGTCATTCCAGGTAATGAGGCAATGACACCTATAGCTGAAGTACACACTGAAATTTCAGAATCTAATCATCAAGGGATACTAGATTTTGCTAAACAGCAAAATGTTGATTGGGTAGTTATAGGTCCAGAACAGCCGCTAATTGATGGATTAGCAGACATTTTACGAGCGAATGGTTTCAAAGTGTTTGGTCCAAATAAGCAAGCAGCTCAAATCGAAGGCTCAAAATTATTTGCTAAAAAGATAATGGAAAAATATAATATTCCAACTGCTGATTATAAAGAAGTTGAGCGAAAAAAGGATGCTTTAACATATATTGAAAACTGTGAATTGCCCGTTGTTGTCAAGAAAGATGGGTTAGCTGCTGGGAAAGGCGTTATTATTGCAGATACTATTGAAGCAGCCAGAAGTGCTATTGAGATTATGTATGGTGATGAAGAAGAAGGTACTGTTGTATTTGAAACGTTTTTAGAAGGTGAAGAGTTCTCGCTAATGACATTTGTTAATGGTGATTTAGCAGTTCCTTTCGACTGTATTGCACAAGATCATAAACGCGCATTTGATCATGATGAAGGACCAAATACTGGTGGTATGGGGGCTTATTGTCCAGTACCACATATTAGTGACGATGTTTTAAAACTTACAAATGAAACAATTGCACAACCCATTGCAAAGGCAATGCTTAATGAAGGTTATCAATTCTTCGGTGTATTATACATTGGTGCTATTTTAACTAAAAATGGTCCAAAAGTAATAGAATTTAATGCCCGTTTTGGTGATCCTGAAGCTCAAGTATTATTAAGTCGCATGGAAAGTGATTTAATGCAGCATATTATTGATTTAGATGAAGGAAAACGTACTGAATTCAAATGGAAAAATGAATCTATTGTAGGGGTCATGTTGGCATCAAAAGGATATCCTGATGCATATGAAAAAGGGCATAAAGTAAGTGGCTTTGATTTAAATGAAAACTATTTTGTTAGTGGATTAAAGAAGCAAGGTAATACCTTTGTTACTTCAGGTGGTAGAGTTATACTTGCCATCGGAAAAGGTGACAATGTACAAGATGCACAGCGAGACGCATACGAAAAAGTATCACAAATACAAAGTGACCATTTATTCTATCGTCATGACATTGCGAATAAAGCACTACAACTTAAATAAGTATATTTAAAAAATACTAAGATTAGCTATGAAGAAATCTATAACGATAGTTTTTTCATAGCTTTTTTAGTTGTAGAGTCTAGGACATTGATTTCTGTACCAAATTTGTGATTATTCATATGTAATACAAAAGAGGCGCCACAACATGTTTGGATGAACAAAATAACATGTTTGTGGCACCTCTTTTGTTTAGTATGGAATAAATGGTTTTCTTTTTCTATACAATGAATTTCTAATTTAGTATCTATACAATTATGGATAAAATTTAACCTACACGACCAAGACGAACATCATCTATGCCCGTGATGGGTAAGGTGATTGAACAATAATATGCCAAAGTAATAATGGCAATTAAAACTATAATAAAGATTATATCTTTATATGAGAAAGGTACGTTGTAATAGTAAGTACGAGGACCATCTCTAAATCCTTTCGACTCCATCGCAACTGATAATTGATGTGCCTTTCTAATATTTTGGCTTAATAGAGGTATAATTAAATGCTTAAATCGCTTTAACCCTCTATAATTTGCCGCGTCTATCATCTGATAGCGCATTTTTAAAGATCTGCGAAGCTGTATTAAAGAACTAATCATTAAAGGTATCATACGAATGGCAGCCATGAATGCATAAGCAACTTTTGATTTAACCTTTAAATGCTGCATTAAACTATAAAATATCATGACAACCTGAGATGTAAGTGCGATTAAGATACCGAAAAATGATATAGCAATGGTTCTTAATGATACATGTAAACCACGAACTAAACTTTCTGTTGTAATATGGATAAATCCGAATTTCAAAATTGTATGGCTACCATTCCCGTATAAAATCATGAATAGGGAAGAGAGTAATGCAAAGCCAATACTTATAGTTATAAAAATTGATGTAATTTTAAACTGAGTACCATTAAACATCAATAAGAAAACTAACATTAAGATAGTGATATAAAGCATAAAATCGAAATTATGCACAAATATAATAAAGAAAAATAGTATAATTCCAAGAAATAGTTTCGTTATAATGTTGACATCATCAACAAATGATTGCCGAACTTTCCATTGCTCATACATTCGTATCACCATCACAATCTAGTAACGTACCATCTGAAATTTTAAGTCTTCTTGATGGATAACGTTCAATTATTTCATCGTCATGTGTAACCATGACAATACTTTGTCCCAAATTAATTCGTTTTTGGAAAAGTTTGATCAACTGGAATGTATTATGGCTATCAAGTCCAAATGTCGGTTCATCTAAAAAGATGATATCAGCTTTAGAACTTAGTGCGGTAGCTACGCTAAGGCGTCGTTTTTGACCAATAGACAACTCATAAGGATGTTGATCTTTAACATTTTCTAAATCTAAAAGTTTTAAAAGTTGTATCGTTTCATCATCACTTTGATCTTTAGAAAGGTGATTAAAATGAATGTTAATTTCATCATAAACCGAATTTGTTATAAATTGTAATTCTGGGTTTTGATAAACTAGATACATGTGTTTTGCTGCATGTTTAATTTTTGTTAAACGTTGATTTTCAAAATAAACATCACCTTGATATTTAATCAATTGCATAATTGATTCAAGCAAGGTAGTTTTACCACTGCCATTTGCCCCTGTAATTGTAATCCACTCACCTAAACCAATTTCTAAATCTGAGAATGAAAGCAACGTTGATTTACCGCGAATAATACGTCCATTTTTAAATTGTAATAAGTGTGAGTTTGTTGTTGGAAAGTCAACACGACTTGGTGCGAATTCCCATGCACGTGGATGCCACACACCGTATTCACTGAGTAAATGAACATACTTCTGTAATATGATTTCAGGACATTCATCGGCAATGATATTTCCGTTATAATCCATCAAAATGACGCGGTCGACATGATTCCAGATGTGTTTAACTTTATGTTCAACGATTACAACAGTTTGATCTTCCCAAAGTTCAATTAGTTTAGTCCATAAATCTTCCGTTGCTTGAACATCTAACATTGCTGTCGGTTCATCTAAAAACAATGTTTTTGATTGTTGAAGAATGGTTTCAACAATTGCCAATTTCTGTTTCATCCCGCCACTTAAATCTTTGATATACGTTTCAGGGGTAACATTTAAATTGACCATATTTAAAGCATTGATAATTAACGCATCCATGTCTTCACGTGGTACTTGTCTATTTTCTAAAACGAATGCAAGTTCTTCGTATACTTTTGGCATACAAAACTGGCTATCAGGGTCTTGGAAAATAACGCCACTTAATGGGTCAACGATTAGTTCATCATATTTCATAGGTAATTCAATTAAATTAGGAACAATACCACTTAATACATTCAGAAGTGTACTTTTACCGCAACCAGAAGGACCGAGTAAAAGTACTTTTTCTTTGTCTTGAATAGTGATATTTAAATGATCGAAAATTTTACGCTGACCACTTGGATATTTTAATCGTAAATCACTTACTTTTAACACTCTGAATGCTCCTCTTATAAGTTGTCGTAATCTTCTTTAGCAGCTGGTCTAAATAATTTTGTTACGCCTGTCTTATCTAAAGCTTTTACTAAAAGGTAAGATAGGACGCCGGCGACTACTGCACCACTAATTAATCTAAATACGATGAATAATGTTAAGTTCCAACCTGCAACTTCATTTAAATACCCATAGAAATAATCTATCGGGAAAGCTGCGATTGCTGTACAAAAACCTGCTAACATAGCTACCATAACTGAACGTGATTGATATTTAAAAATTGCAAAGACAAGTTCACACGCTAAACCTTGTATAAAAGCGTAAACGATTGTCGGAATATCGAAACGACCCATAATGATAGTTTCGCCTGCACCTGCAGCAAATTCAGCCAGTAAAGCAATACCTGGCTTTGGGATAATTAGATAGCAGACAATAGCTGCCATGAACCAAACCCCGTTTGTTAATTGTTCGAGGTGAAGGCCTGTAGCTTGCACACCATTGTAAACAAACCACCATAAATTGTAAATAACTGCGAATACTACTGAAATAAGAACGGTTACTAGTATTTCAGATAGCTTTAAACCTTTTGACATTTTTACATCCTCCTAATAAAAAAACGCACAACCATCCATAGGAAAGTTATGCGTTCACAATATATATTAGTAAAACATATGTATAGTAACACTTTCCTACGCTAGTTCAAGCTAGATCAGGTTCAAAGGGTTTGAGGGCAAGCCTCATCTCAGTATAAAACACCCCTAGTGTGTGCGATTTATTTAATTAATTATACTGTAAGACGTTTGTAAACTTATGTCAATAGGTTGTCTTCATGAAATTTCGTTTAATTCGATTTAGAATTTATAATATTGGCATTGGATTTAAATTGAAGATGTAGTAGGAATGTTAGTAATTAAAGATATAAAAATATGTGACATGTAATAATATTGAGCTGATAAATGAAGAGGGATACATGTGCCGAGCGCAAGCAAAAAAGCCCCTAACAACTAAAGCTTGTAAGGTAGGAGAGGGATACATGCGCCGAGCACATGCAAAAAAGCCCCTAACAACTAAAAGTTGTAAGGGGCTCTAAATTAATTTAGTGTATCTTGGATATCTTGTTTTGTTTGATTAATATCTTCTGGTTTTTCTTCTTTTTTATCTTTTAATTTTTCTTCAACTTCTTTAGCTTTTTCTGCTGCTTTTTTATTTTGATTTTCATTAGACATGATTAATTCCTCCCAAATTGGATAATTATTTATATATAAATCTTACCCGGTTGTACTTTCGTTAAACTTTTCTAAGTCTATAGCACTATTTATTCATTTATCTAAAGACAACAACATTAGATTAATATATAATGATTTTGAGGTGAACATAATGTCTTTTCTTAGGAAACACGCCGAAATTATTTTTAGCTATTTAATCGGTATCGTTTCACTCTTCACTGGTCTCATTATTTTAATTAACTTGCCATTAATTAAACAATTAAATGGTGGTAAAAAAGTTGATACACATGTTCATAATGTGTGGGAATTTCTGAATGCATTTTTCAGTGAAATTATTAAAGTAATGAGTCGATTTATAGGTAATTTCCCTATAGTTAGTGCAATTGTGATAATTATATTCGGTATTTTAGTTATGTTGATTGGTCATACATTACTTAGAACTATTAAGTATGACTATGATATTTCTATCTTTTTCTTAGTTATCGGTATCATGTATTTTATTATTACTCTTATATTAATGACTCAAGTTTATGGATTCTTTGCAGTGATTTTCATTATTCCATTTACAATTCATATAGGATATATCGTCTATAAAGATGAATTGAATCAGGAAAATGTAAAAAATCATTTCATGTGGATAATTGTGAGTTATGGTATAAGTTACTTAATTACACAAATTGCATTGTATGGCAGAATTGATGCTAATGAAATAGAGTCAATTGATATCTTAAGTGTCAATGCTTTCTTTATAATTATGTGGTTACTTGGTCAAATGGCTATTTGGAATTTCTTGTTCTTGCGCCGAGCTTTACCTTTAACAAAGCAAGAATTAGGTGAAGAGGAGCCAGAATTATCAAGAACAAGTAAAGGGAATGTCACGAATCAAACTAAAATTCACTTGAAACAACTCCAAGATAAGACTACAGAATATGCACGTAAGACAAGAAGAAGTGTCGATTTAGATAAAATTAGAGCTAAAAGAGATAAATTCAAAAAGAAAGTTAATGATATTATCGATATTCAAGAAGACGATATTCCTGATTGGATGAGAAAACCGAAATGGGTTAAACCAATGTATGTCGAACTATTTTGTGGTGTCGTCATCTTTTTATTCACATTTTTAGAATTTAATAATCGTAATGCATTATTTGTATATGGTGATTGGAAATTATCACAGACACAATATGTTATTGAATGGGTTACATTACTAATTCTGTTATTCATTATTATCGCATATATCGCTACAACGTTAACTTTCCACTTGAAAGGTAAGTTTTATTATTTACAACTATTTATGGGGAGCATTTTATTCTTTAAATTGTTAACGGAATTTATAAATATAATGATTCACGGACTACTACTTTCAGTGTTCATTACGCCAACATTACTATTAATGTTATTGGCAATCATCATTTCTTATTCGTTACAATTACGAGAGCGACCATAATTAAAAGCATTATAAAAGTACTATCTATTAAACATTTTGATGTGTACGCTATAAGTTAGATATATCTCTAACTTACTTAGATACATGTCAATGAAGTTTATGGATAGTACTTTTTTTGTAACTAGATTTGATTGATTCAGGTGATGTGAATTAAGTATTGAAAATTGTATACAAAGTTTTAGTGCAAATAAAATAGTTGAAAAGTTATCCATTTGTAAAATCAAGAAAACTAGTAAATAGTTGAAGCGACTTATGGAATTTGCGAAACGATATATAGTATTTCCTTTGTAGAAATTTAACATATATCATTCGAATTACTAATTTGTTAAAATCAACAGTAAGATTAGAAGTAGATGATATTGAAATTTGGCAAACAATTTAATCTATATAAAACTACAACGAAACACAGAAAGGAAGTTGTCAGATGAAAATAGCAACTCTGAACAAAGGCAAAGAAACAAAATATTTTAATGGATATCCTTTAATTGAAGAAGAGGATATCTATTCACAAGATCATTTAAAAGAAGGAGATATTTTTCAAATTGTGACTGATAAATCACAATATGTTGCAACGGCTTATGTTGGTCGCCAACATAAAGGATTAGGTTGGGTTCTAACATACGATAAAGCTCAAGAAATCAACACAGCTTTCTTTGTGAAATTGTTTAATACTGCATTAGCAGAACGTGATTATTATTTTAATATAGATGGAACAAATGCTTTTAGATTATTTAATGCTGAAGGTGATGGTGTTGGGGGATTAACAATCGACAATTACGATGGTCATTTGTTGATTCAATGGTACTCAAAAGGTATTTATAAATTTAAATATGCCATTCTTGAAGCGGTTAGAAAAGTATTTGATTATAAATCTATTTACGAAAAAGTAAGATTTAAAGACAGCGAATATAGTGGTGGTTTTGTTGAAGGCGATGCACCTGAGTTTCCAATTGTTATCGAAGAAAACTTCACATTTTATAATGTAGACCTTGAAGATGGTTTGATGACAGGTATCTTTTTAGATCAAAAAGAAGTGCGCAAGAAATTAAGGGATCAATATGCCAAAGAACGCCATGTTTTAAACTTATTTAGTTATACAGGTGCTTTTTCTGTAATAGCAGCAAGTGAGGCATCTTCAACAACAAGTGTAGATTTGGCTAATCGTTCTCGTAGTTTAACTGAAGAAAATTTTGGATTAAATGCTATTGATCCTAAATCTCAATATATTTATGTCATGGACACTTTTGATTTCTATAAATATGCTGCACGACATGGACATAGTTATGACACAATCGTGATCGATCCACCTAGCTTTGCACGCAACAAAAAACGTACATTTTCAGTGCAAAAAGATTATGACAAATTAATTACTGGCGCCTTAAATATCTTATCATCTGAAGGAACATTATTATTATGTACAAACGCAAGTGTATATCCATTAAAGCAATTTAAAAATACTATTAAAAAGACGCTTGAAGAGAGTGGCGTTGATTATGAATTAACTGAAGTTATGGGATTACCAAAAGATTTTAAAACACATCCACATTATAAGCCATCTAAATATTTAAAAGCTGTTTTTGTAAATATTAGACATTAATTTGATAAAAAGGGGTATAGTATCTTATTGAGAAAAAGAAGGGTGATGATACAATGGGATTCAAAAACAATTTAACATCAAATTTAACAAATAAAATTGGTAATTCAGTTTTTAAAATAGAAAATGTTGACGGAAAAGGTGCAATGCCAACGACGATTCAAGAATTGAGAGAAAGACGCGAACGTGCTGAAGCAATTGTAAAGAGAAAGTCTTTAATGTCATCAACAATGAGCGTTGTTCCAATTCCGGGTTTAGATTTTGGTGTTGATTTAAAATTAATGAAAGATATTATCGAAGATGTAAATAAAATATACGGATTAGATCATAAGCAAGTTAATAGCCTTGGGGATGATGTAAAAGAAAGAATTATGTCTGCAGCAGCAATTCAAGGTAGTCAATTTATTGGTAAAAGAATTTCAAGTGCATTTTTAAAAATTGTAATTAGAGATGTAGCAAAACGAACTGCAGCTAAACAAACAAAATGGTTTCCTGTTGTAGGACAAGCTGTGTCTGCATCTATTAGTTACTATTTTATGAATAAAATTGGAAAAGATCACATTCAAAAATGCGAAAATGTTATTAAAAATGTCATGTAGGTGCTATAATAGTTTTGCAATTTGCAAATTTTACTGAAACCGGTTTTAAACGAATTGAATTTAAAGCATGGTTTTGGTAAAGTTAAGGTATAAAACTAAGTTAGTATTGTAATAATATTGAAGATTCTAACTATACGAAGGAGAAATGTAATTATGGAACAAAATTCATATGTAATCATCGACGAGACTGGTATTCACGCTAGACCAGCAACAATGTTAGTACAAACAGCTTCAAAATTCGATTCTGATATTCAATTAGAATATAACGGTAAAAAGGTTAACTTAAAATCAATCATGGGTGTTATGAGCCTTGGTGTTGGTAAAGATGCTGAAATTACAATTTATGCTGACGGTAGTGATGAATCTGACGCCATTCAAGCAATCAGTGACGTCTTATCAAAAGAAGGATTGACTAAATAATTATGTCTAAATTAATTAAAGGAATTGCTGCATCTGATGGTGTTGCAATTGCTAAAGCTTATTTGTTAGTTGAGCCAGACTTAACATTCGACAAAAATGAAAAAGTCACTGATGTTGAAGGAGAAGTTGCTAAGTTCAATAACGCTATCGAAGCTTCTAAAGTTGAGTTAACTAAAATTAGAAATAATGCAGAGGTTCAATTGGGTGCTGATAAAGCTGCTATCTTTGATGCACATTTATTAGTTTTAGATGACCCTGAATTAATTCAACCAATTCAAGATAAGATTAAAAATGAAAACGCTAATGCTGCTTCAGCATTAACGGATGTAACAACACAATTTGTTACAATTTTTGAATCTATGGATAACGAATACATGAAAGAACGTGCGGCTGATATTCGCGACGTTTCTAAACGTGTGTTATCACATATTTTAGGTGTAGAATTACCGAATCCGAGTATGATTGATGAAAGCGTTGTTATTGTAGGGAATGACTTAACGCCATCTGATACTGCTCAATTAAATAAAGAATTCGTACAAGGTTTTGCTACAAACATTGGCGGAAGAACAAGTCACTCTGCAATTATGAGTCGTTCTTTAGAAATTCCAGCAATTGTTGGTACAAAATCAATTACTCAAGAAGTTAAACAAGGCGACATGATTATCGTAGATGGATTAAATGGTGATGTAATCGTTAATCCAACTGAAGATGAGTTAATCGCTTATCAAGATAAACGTGAGCGTTATTTTGCTGACAAGAAAGAATTACAAAAACTACGTGATGCTGATACTGTTACAGTTGATGGTGTTCACGCAGAGCTTGCTGCAAATATTGGTACACCTAATGATTTGCCAGGTGTTATTGAAAATGGTGCACAAGGTATCGGCTTATATAGAACTGAGTTTTTATATATGGGTCGTGACCAAATGCCTACAGAAGAAGAACAATTTGAAGCTTATAAAGAAGTATTAGAAGCAATGGACGGTAAACGTGTTGTTGTACGTACTTTAGATATAGGTGGAGATAAAGAATTATCATACTTAAACTTGCCTGAAGAAATGAATCCATTCTTAGGTTACCGTGCGATTCGTTTATGCCTTGCGCAACAAGATATTTTCAGACCACAGCTACGTGCATTATTACGTGCATCAGTTTATGGTAAGTTAAATATCATGTTCCCAATGGTTGCAACAATTAACGAATTTAGAGAAGCTAAAGCTATATTATTAGAAGAAAAAGAAAACCTTAAAAATGAAGGTCATGACATTTCGGATGATATAGAATTAGGAATCATGGTAGAGATACCTGCAACAGCAGCATTAGCTGATGTTTTTGCTAAAGAAGTAGATTTCTTCAGTATCGGTACAAATGATTTAATTCAATACACATTAGCTGCTGACCGTATGTCAGAGCGTGTATCATATCTGTACCAACCATATAACCCTTCAATCTTACGTTTAGTTAAACAAGTTATTGAAGCGTCACATAAAGAAGGTAAATGGACAGGTATGTGTGGTGAAATGGCTGGAGATGAAACAGCTATTCCATTATTGCTTGGTTTAGGTTTAGATGAGTTCTCTATGAGTGCAACGTCTATTCTGAAAGCAAGAAGACAAATTAATGGTTTAAGTAAAAATGAAATGACTGAACTTGCTAACCGTGCAGTCGACTGTGCAACGCAAGAAGAAGTTATTGAATTAGTTAACAACTACGTAAAATAATTAATTCTTTCGAAAGACAGAATTATAAATAAACCCGAAGTATTCATTGTGAGTAATTATGAATACTTCGGGTTCTTTTTTATGATTTATGTTAATTTCAATGGAATGTTGTTGCTAACTAATTAAACAACTATGTGTCATTAACAAAATGTTGTTCTTTAATTAATGTTAGTTAATTTAAAAATCGATATTTAATTTATGATAGCTATAAATGATGAAGTTGATTTAGATGAAAATTAATCTTGGATATTTAATACTTTGTTGATTTCATCAAGATCAACATGGTACATTGGATTGCCATTCAACAAAATAAACGGAGTTGAAAAAGCATCAAAATCTATCATTTCGTTTCGATATTGTTGATTGTTGATATTTCTCTCTTCAAAATCAATTTGATGCTCATTTAGATAATTTTTTACAAATGTACAAGGTGGACAATCATTCTGCGTATAAACGATTATTTCTGACATGTATCATGCTCCTTCGTGCTTTATTCTAATGTAATATACACAATTATACATTGAAATTCAAATTTGTGAACACATTGTGGACTGACATAAATTATACACAATTTCATAGCGCATAATGTTTTAAAAATACACATTATAGCAATTATAATTAAGTTCATTGTGTTGTCATCAAAAAAAGAAAAAGGTGATGTTTTTAAATGGATACAGTTGAAATCAGTCGGTTTTTGACAGCTATGACTTTAGCAGTTCATATCATTTTTGCAACGATTGGTGTTGGTATGCCTTTAATGTTCGCAATTGCAGAATTTTTAGGTATTCGCAAAAATGATCTTCAATATATAGCTATGGCCAAAAGATGGGCTAAAGCTTATACAATTACTGTAGCAGTGGGAGTTGTTACAGGTACAATTATAGGACTTCAATTATCATTGATTTGGCCTACATTTATGGAAATGGGTGGACACGTTATTGCACTTCCATTATTTATGGAAACATTTGCGTTCTTCTTTGAAGCTATTTTCTTAAGTATATATTTATATACTTGGGATCGTTTTAAAAATAAATGGACACATTTCTTAATTAGTATACCAGTAATTATTGGTGGCTCTTTCTCAGCATTCTTCATTACTTCAGTGAATTCATTTATGAATACGCCTGCAGGTTTTGAGTTGAAGAATGGAAAGATGGTCAATGTACAACCTATAGAAGCGATGTTTAACCCATCGTTTATAGTTCGATCATTTCACGTAATTACTACAGCTGGTATGACGATGGCATTTGTTATTGCATCAATAGCAGCTTTTAAATTATTGCGTAATCGTCAACCTAAAGATACTGTCTACCATAAGAAAGCTTTGAAAATGTCTATGATAGTTGGATTCTTTTCAACATTACTTTCTATGTTGGCAGGGGATTTATCTGCAAAATTTTTGCATAAATTCCAACCTGAAAAATTAGCAGCTTATGAATGGCATTTCGATACATCTTCCCATGCCAAATTATTATTATTTGGTGTGTTAGATGAAAAGACTCAGCAAGTTAAAGGTGCGATTGAATTACCTGGACTATTGAGTTTCTTAGCAGATAATAGTGTCAAAACTAAAGTGCAAGGGTTAAATGATTTTCCAAAAAGTTTACATCCGCCTATGATTGTCCATTATTTCTTTGATTTAATGGTAACGATGGGAATTTTATGTTTTGTCATTTCAGGTGTTTATGTCTTAACTTTAATGTTTAAAAAGCTTAGAAAGTTTTCTACTCATAAATGGATGCTTTACGGAATATTATTAACCGGACCAGCTTCAATGCTAGCTATAGAATTTGGATGGTTCTTAACAGAGATGGGTAGACAGCCTTGGATTGTTCGTGGTTATATGCGCGTGGCAGAAGCAGCAACACAAGCAGGCGGAATAACCTTCGTTACAATTTTATTTGGCATATTGTACATCATTTTAATGTATACATGTGCATACGTATTAATTCGTATGTTTAAAAATAAACCGGCGTATGAAGATGTAAATCGCTTAGCCAAGAAGCAAGGAGGAGAAATAGAAAAATGATTTATGCATTTATAGGTATAACAGTGTTATGGTTGTTTTTATTTTGCTATATCATTATTGCTTCTATAGATTTTGGGGCAGGTTTCTTCGCATTGCATTCAAAGTTAACTGGTGATGAAAAGAAAATTAATCACTTAATTTCACGTTATTTGAACCCAGTTTGGGAAGTTACGAATGTATTCTTTGTTTTCTTCTTCGTAGGATTCGTAGGTTTCTTTCCAGAGTCAATCAAATATTTAGGCACGGTATTGTTAATACCAGGTTCGATAGCACTGATTATGATATCGTTGAGAAACAGTTTTTATGCATTTGAAAATTATGGTCAAGATACAAAATTAGCATGGATGATCATGTATGGGGTAAGTGGATTATTAATTCCAGCTTCATTATCTACTGCTTTAACTATTACAGAAGGTGGCTATATTAATGTTCGAAACAATGTTATCGATCTAGATTGGGTGCAGTTACTATTAAGCCCATTTGCTTGGTCTGTAGTATTCTTGGCAATTATTTCAGTTTTATATATTTCATCAGGATTTTTGACATATTATGCTAAAAAAGCAAATGACGAACCAGCATATAATTTAACAAGACAATGGCACATATTTTTAGGGCCGCCGATGATTATCATTTGTTTATTCGTATTTCTATCATTACGCATTCAAAATTCTGAACATTTTTATTCAGCTGTTTTTGACTACTGGTGGATGTTTGCTATAAGTTTCTTATTCTTTGCATTAGCTTCATTGTTAACATTCTTTAAGAAAAAACATGGTTTGGCTTTTGTATTTGTTATTTTACAAATGATGTTCGCGTTCTTTGGCTATGGAATTAGTAAATTGCCTTACCTTTTATATCCGTTTGTAAAAATTACAGATGCATATGTTAATCCAGAAATGGGCTGGACATTAGTGATTGTCTTTATTTTAGGTTTACTTTTATTACTTCCATCGTTAATATTATTATTAAGATTATTTGTTTTCGACAAAGAATATGTTGAAGGAAAGAAATCATAAGTTGAGACGATACCCCAACTTTCATTTACTTGCATTACTGCATTTAGATAATTTAGTTGGGGTGCTCATTTATAATAATTTTAAATTTATATTTTCAATGAATTGATGAAAATCATTTTATGGAGGGCGAGTATGGGTAAAGAATATGTAGTCATCGGTCTAGGTCGTTTTGGAGGTAGTATCGTTCGTGAGTTGAATGCATTAGACATGGATGTAATGGCCATCGACCATGATGAAAATAGAGTGAATGAATATAGTGATATCGCTACTCATGCGGTTGTTGCAGACACAACAGATGAAGCAGTTATGAAAAGTTTAGGTATCCGTAACTTTGATCATGTCATTGTGGCAATTGGTGAAAATATTCAATCAAGTACGTTGACGACTTTAATTTTAAAAGAGTTAGGTGTAAAAAAAGTAACTGCTAAAGCACAAAATGATTATCATGCAAAGATTTTAAATAAAATTGGAGCAGATACTGTTGTGCACCCTGAGCGTGATATGGGTAGACGTATTGCGCATAATGTTGCGAGTGCAAGTGTACTTGATTATCTTGAGTTGGCAGACGAGCATTCTATTGTAGAATTGAAAGCAACTGAAAAGATGGCGGGGAAGTCTATCATTGATTTAGATATAAGAGCACAATATGGAATTAACATTATTGCAATTAAACGAGGCAAAGAGTTCATCATTTCACCAAATCCAAATATTAATTTAGAAATAGGTGATATTTTAATTATGATTGGACATGATAATGATTTAAATCGCTTTGAAAAAAATATTGCGACGAGATAATCGGGAGTGGGACAGAAATGATATTTTCTCAAAATTTATTTCGTCGTCCCACCCCAACTTACATTGTCTGTAGAAATTGGGAATCCAATTTCTCTTTGTTGGGGCCCACACCCCAACTCGCATTGCCTGTAGAATTTCTTTTCGAAATTCTCTATGTTGGGGCCCATCCCCAACTTGCACATTATTGTAAGCTGACTTTTCGTCAGCTTCTTTGTTGGGGCCCCTGACTAGAATTGAAAAAAGCTTGTTACAAAGTGCATTTTCGTTCAGTCAACTACTGCCAATATAACTTTGTAGAGCATTGAACATTGATTTATGTCTCAAGCTCATCATATATAAAGAAAAAGCTACTAACAATGTGTGGTGAGTTTAATTAAAACTTCACTTCAAAGTTAGTAGCTTTTTGATTATTTATTGTTTGATTCTTTTTGCTCGTTTACCTTCATAATGACTGGTAAAATCATTGGTTTTCTAGCCGTTTTTTCAAATAAATAAGGTTGTAATGTTTCAATGATAGAAGATTTAATCTGATGCCATTGAATATCTTTATTTTGATTTAACTTACTAATAACGTCAGTTTTGATTTTGCGTTGTGCATCATAAATTAATTGACCTGATTCTCTCATATATACAAATCCTCGAGAAATAATGTCTGGACCAGAAAGTAATTTATTTGTATTAAAATCAATACTAACAACAACGATAACTAAACCTTCCTCAGATAATAGCTTACGGTCTCTTATTACAACATTACCGATATCACCGATACCACTACCATCAACAAGTACATTACCAGATGGAATGCGACCAGCTTTACGTGCTGAATCGTGTGTTAAAGCTAAGACATCTCCAATATCAAAGATGAAGACATTATCTTCTTCAACGCCGCATTCAACACCAGTCTCACCATGTGCTTTTAACATACGGTATTCACCATGAATAGGTAAGAAATATTTCGGCTTGATTAATCGAAGCATTAATTGTTGATCACCTTGAGAACCATGCCCTGAAGTATGGATGTTAGAAATCTTGCTGTGGATAACATCTGCACCAGCTTTATACAAGGAATTAATCGTTCTGTTAATACTTTTTGTATTACCTGGGATAGGTGATGAACTAAATACAACGGTATCTTCAGGTATAATTTTAATTTGCTTATGAGTACCATTAGCAATTCTAGATAATGCTGCCATTGGTTCACCTTGAGAACCAGTACATAGTATCAATAACTCATGCTTCGGTACGGTATTAATTTTATTAGGTTCAATAAATGTTTCAGGTGGTGCTTTAATATAACCAAGTTCCATACCGATTTTAATATTGTTTTCCATCGAACGACCGAACGTAACAATTTTACGGTTATTTTTGATAGCAGCTTCAACTGCTTGTTGAACTCGGTAAATATTAGAAGCGAAGGTAGCAAATATAATACGACCTTTACAATTACGGAAGATCTTATCTACGTTTTGACCAACTTCACGTTCGCTTAAAGTAAAATCAGGCACAAGTGAATTTGTTGAGTCTGAAAGTAAACATAGAACGCCTTCTTCGCCTAATTGAGCCATTTTAGCAATGTTTGCTGGTTTGCCTACAGGTGTAAAATCAAATTTAAAGTCACCGGTATGAACTACTTTTCCTTCAGGTGTATCTACGATGACGCCATAAGTTTCAGGAATACTATGCGTAGTTAAGTAGAAAGAAATCGTAAAGTGCTTAGATTTAATCACACTGTCCTCATTGATTTCATTTAGTTTAGCAGTACGTAATAAATGATGTTCTTCAAGTTTATTACGGATTAAACCTAATGCTAAAGGGCCACCATAAATAGGTATATTAAGTTGTTTTAATAGGAAGGGCACACCGCCTATATGGTCTTCGTGACCATGTGTTATAAATAGGCCAACAATTTTATCTTGGTTTTGAACTAGATATGTGTAGTCAGGTATAACATAATCAATCCCTAATAAGTTATCATCAGGGAATTTGATACCTGCATCGATAATGACAATTTCGTCTTTATACTCAACTGCATAAGTATTTTTACCGATTTCACCTAGACCTCCAAGTGCATATACACCTACTTCATTTGGATGTAATTGTTTCATTATTTAGCAATCTCCACATTAAAGTGTTCTGAGTTTTCTTTTTCGTAATCTAAATGTGCGCCCTCTAATTTAGTGATAAATTCGATATTAAAATTACGATCTTTCAAGTAACGACGTACTTGTTCTTCTGTTTGAGCTTCAACATAAAGTGATTGTGTATTTTCACGCACAATTACCTCGTCTCTGTTATGTTGATAAAAAACTTTAAATACTGCCATGTTAAAAATTCCTCCTAAGAATGTTTGTTTAATTTATTGTTAACCCTAGTAAAATCGTATTGGAGTATATATCGATAAATTCATTCCAATCATCTCTATAATTTAACTTAATAACGATTTGGTTAATAACTAGGTTCATCATGTCGTTCATTTTAAAAAATTAGTGAAATAACACTAAAATTTCAGTTAAATCTTATTTTACATGATGAATGATAATAAATAAAGCAGTTTATCTCACTAGAAATCTAAGTATTTCGAATAAATGTGCAGTTCTATTTCTTAAAATAAATGTAGAGATTAAAAATTAATGTTAAGAAAGAATTAAAGGATTTTATATGAAACGGTAAAATTTAAATGAGGGGATAAAAAGTTTGGTAGAAAGGTGAATATATTTAACTGTTGTTTATTCGAAAAAGTTGTACAAGAAAAAGCTTAGGACATCATATTTATCCTAAGCTTTGATAATTAGTAAAAATGTGCTTTAAACTTCTACAGCATCTGTATGTGGTTGTAATGGGTGATCTTTGTCAATGTGATCATAGAACATTACACCATTTAAATGGTCAATTTCATGTTGGAAAACAATTGCTGGATATCCTTTTAGACGTAATTGTATATCATTACCTTCGATGTCTTTGGCTTTAATTGTAATTCTATTATGACGGTGAACTAGACCAGCAACATTATCATCGACACTAAGGCAACCTTCACCAGTTGGTAAATAAGCTTCTTGAACGCTATGACTTACAATTTTTGGGTTCACAAGCATATAGTCATAAGATTTGCCACTGCCATCATCTGGTATTAAAACAGCAATCATACGTTTAGAAATATTAATTTGAGGTGCAGCCAAACCAACGCCTGAACGTAAACCATATCGTTTCGCGATTTCCTCATCTTGACTATTTACTAAAAACTCTCTCATGGCGATTAATGTTTCTTTTTCTTCTTTAGTTAATGGTAATTCTAACTCAGCTGCTTTTTGACGCAAAGTTGGATGACCATCTCTAATGATGTCTTTCATTGTTAACATATATTGCACCTTCCTTATTTTAATTTGTTTTAGTTGAATGACAGTAAAAAGGTTGTTAAGATACTCATACATTTTTATGTGTAAATATCTACAAAGTTAACCAACTACTGCCAATGTTTATTTTAGATAGTATATGTAAATTTTCAGATATGCTAATTGCTTAAAAAATGATTAAAATGTTGATTTCAAGCAATGATACTTTAGAAATTTATTTATCATCTTGACTTTAAAAATTATATTATAAATGACGTAACTGTCAACAGATATACTTAGTAATGAAGATGTGTAATGTAATTGTTTAAAATTGATTTCCAAGCAGATTTTATTTATCATTTAATTTAAATAGCAAGTGGAGGTACAAGTAATGAAATTTGGAAAAACAATCGCAGTAGTATTAGCATCTAGTGTCTTGCTTGCAGGATGTACTACGGATAAAAAAGAAATTAAGGCATATTTAAAGCAAGTGGATAAAATTAAAGACGATGAAGAACCAATTAAAACTGTTGGTAAGAAAATTGCTGAATTAGATGAGAAAAAGAAAAAATTAACTGAAGATGTCAATAGTAAAGATACAACAGTTCGCGGTAAAGCAGTAAAAGATTTAATTAAAAATGCTGATGATCGTCTAAAGGAATTTGAAAAAGAAGAAGACGCAATTAAGAAGTCTGAACAAGACTTTAAGAAAGCAAAAAGTCACGTTGATAACATTGATAATGATGTTAAACGTAAAGAAGTAAAACAATTAGATGATGTATTAAAAGAAAAATATAAGTTACACAGTGATTACGCGAAAGCATATAAAAAGGCTGTAAACTCAGAGAAAACATTATTTAAATATTTAAATCAAAATGACGCGACACAACAAGGTGTTAACGAAAAATCAAAAGCAATAGAAGAGAACTATAAAAAGTTAAAAGAAGTATCAGATAAGTATACGAAAGTACTAAATAAGGTTGGTAAAGAAAAGCAAGACGTTGATCAATTTAAATAATTAATATAATACAGATGGTAGGAAACAACTAATACAGTTCCTATTATCTGTATCTTTTTTTATTAAAACAGAACTTTTTCAAATGGTTTAACAGTCCCATTTATTTGTGGTACAATTAGTAAGGATAAAATGAATTTCTATACAATTATGGGAAAGGTATGGTGAATTGAATGGCTCCTAAGTTACAAGCCCAATTCGATGCAGTAAAAGTTTTAAATGATACTCAATCGAAATTTGAAATGGTTCAAATTTTGGATGAGAATGGTAACGTCGTAAATGAAGACTTAGTACCTGATCTTACGGATGAACAATTAGTAGAATTAATGGAAAGAATGGTATGGACTCGTATCCTTGATCAACGTTCTATCTCATTAAACAGACAAGGACGTTTAGGTTTCTATGCACCAACTGCTGGTCAAGAAGCATCACAATTAGCGTCACAATACGCTTTAGAAAAAGAAGATTACATTTTACCGGGATACAGAGATGTTCCTCAAATTATTTGGCATGGTTTACCATTAACTGAAGCTTTCTTATTCTCAAGAGGTCACTTCAAAGGAAATCAATTCCCTGAAGGCGTTAATGCTTTGAGCCCACAAATTATTATCGGTGCACAATACATTCAAGCTGCTGGTGTTGCATTTGCACTTAAAAAACGTGGTAAAAATGCAGTTGCAATCACTTACACTGGTGACGGTGGTTCTTCACAAGGTGATTTCTACGAAGGTATTAACTTTGCAGCAGCTTATAAAGCACCTGCAATTTTCGTTATTCAAAACAATAACTATGCAATTTCAACACCAAGAAGCAAGCAAACTGCTGCTGAAACATTAGCTCAAAAAGCAATTGCTGTAGGTATTCCTGGTATCCAAGTTGATGGTATGGATGCGTTAGCTGTATATCAAGCAACTAAAGAAGCACGTGACCGCGCAGTTGCAGGTGAAGGTCCAACATTAATTGAAACTATGACATATCGTTATGGTCCTCATACAATGGCTGGTGACGATCCAACTCGTTACAGAACTTCAGACGAAGATGCTGAATGGGAGAAAAAAGACCCATTAGTACGTTTCCGTAAATTCCTTGAAAACAAAGGTTTATGGAATGAAGACAAAGAAAATGAAGTTATTGAACGTGCAAAAGCTGATATTAAAGCAGCAATTAAAGAGGCTGATAACACTGAAAAACAAACTGTTACTTCTCTAATGGAAATTATGTATGAAGATATGCCTCAAAACTTAGCAGAACAATATGAAATTTACAAAGAGAAGGAGTCGAAGTAAGCCATGGCACAAATGACAATGGTTCAAGCGATTAATGATGCGCTTAAAACTGAACTTAAAAATGACCAAGATGTTTTAATTTTTGGTGAAGACGTTGGTGTTAACGGCGGTGTTTTCCGTGTTACTGAAGGACTACAAAAAGAATTTGGTGAAGATAGAGTATTCGATACACCTTTAGCTGAATCAGGTATTGGTGGTTTAGCAATGGGTCTTGCAGTTGAAGGATTCCGTCCGGTTATGGAAGTACAATTCTTAGGTTTCGTATTCGAAGTATTTGATGCGATTGCTGGACAAATTGCACGTACTCGTTTCCGTTCAGGCGGTACTAAAACTGCACCTGTAACAATTCGTAGCCCATTTGGTGGTGGCGTACACACACCTGAATTGCACGCAGATAACTTAGAAGGTATTTTAGCTCAATCTCCAGGTCTAAAGGTTGTTATTCCTTCAGGCCCATACGATGCGAAAGGTTTATTAATTTCTTCTATTAGAAGTAATGACCCAGTCGTATACTTAGAGCATATGAAATTGTATCGTTCATTCCGTGAAGAAGTACCTGAAGAAGAATATACAATTGACATTGGTAAGGCTAATGTGAAAAAAGAAGGTAATGACATTTCAATCATCACATACGGTGCAATGGTTCAAGAATCAATGAAAGCTGCAGAAGAACTTGAAAAAGATGGTTATTCTGTTGAAGTAATTGACTTACGTACTGTTCAACCAATCGATGTTGACACAATTGTAGCTTCAGTTGAAAAAACTGGTCGTGCAGTTGTAGTTCAAGAAGCACAACGTCAAGCTGGTGTTGGTGCAGCAGTTGTAGCTGAATTAAGTGAACGTGCAATCCTTTCATTAGAAGCACCTATTGGAAGAGTTGCAGCAGCAGATACAATTTATCCATTCACTCAAGCTGAAAATGTTTGGTTACCAAACAAAAATGACATCATCGAAAAAGCAAAAGAAACTTTAGAATTTTAATACATTTTAAAAGTTAACGAAGTTAGCGTATTTTAGTCTCATTGATTAAAATGAAATGTTTAATTTACGAAATCTTAGGAGGGCAAAAACGTGGCATTTGAATTTAGATTACCCGATATCGGGGAAGGTATCCACGAAGGTGAAATTGTAAAATGGTTTGTTAAAGCTGGAGATACTATTGAAGAAGACGATGTTTTAGCTGAGGTACAAAACGATAAATCAGTAGTAGAAATCCCATCACCAGTATCTGGTACTGTTGAAGAAGTTATGGTAGAAGAAGGTACAGTAGCTGTAGTTGGTGACGTTATTGTTAAAATCGATGCACCTGATGCAGAAGATATGCAATTTAAAGGTCATGATGATGATTCATCATCTAAAGAAGAACCTGCGAAAGAGGAAGCGCCAGCAGAGCAAGCACCTGTAGCTACTCAAACTGAAGAAGTAGATGAAAACAGAACTGTTAAAGCAATGCCTTCAGTACGTAAATACGCACGTGAAAAAGGTGTTAACATTAAAGCAGTTTCAGGATCTGGTAAAAATGGTCGTATTACAAAAGAAGATGTAGATGCATACTTAAATGGTGGTGCACCAACAGCTTCAAATGAATCAGCTGCTTCAACTACAAGTGAAGAAGTTGCTGAAACTCCTGCAGCACCTGCAGCAGTATCATTAGAAGGCGACTTCCCAGAAACAACTGAAAAAATCCCTGCTATGCGTAGAGCAATTGCGAAAGCAATGGTTAACTCTAAGCATACTGCACCTCATGTAACATTAATGGATGAAATTGATGTTCAAGCATTATGGGATCACCGTAAGAAATTTAAAGAAATCGCAGCTGAACAAGGTACTAAGTTAACATTCTTACCATATGTTGTTAAAGCGCTTGTTTCTGCATTGAAAAAATACCCAGCACTTAATACTTCATTCAATGAAGAAGCTGGTGAAATTGTGCATAAACATTACTGGAATATCGGTATTGCGGCGGACACTGATAGAGGTTTATTAGTACCTGTAGTGAAACATGCTGACCGTAAATCTATTTTCCAAATTTCTGATGAAATTAATGAATTAGCTGTTAAAGCACGTGATGGTAAATTAACAGCCGATGAAATGAAAGGTGCAACATGCACAATCAGTAATATCGGTTCAGCTGGTGGACAATGGTTCACTCCAGTTATCAATCACCCAGAAGTAGCAATCTTAGGAATTGGCCGTATTGCTCAAAAACCTATCGTTAAAGATGGAGAAATTGTTGCAGCACCAGTATTAGCATTATCATTAAGCTTTGACCACAGACAAATTGATGGTGCAACTGGCCAAAATGCAATGAATCACATTAAACGTTTATTAAATAATCCAGAATTATTATTAATGGAGGGGTAAAACATGGTAGTTGGAGATTTCCCAATTGAAACAGATACTATAGTAATCGGAGCAGGTCCTGGTGGATACGTTGCAGCAATTCGTGCAGCTCAATTAGGACAAAAAGTAACAATCGTTGAGAAAGGTAATCTTGGTGGTGTTTGCTTAAACGTAGGATGTATTCCTTCAAAAGCATTACTACATGCTTCTCACCGTTTTGTTGAAGCACAACATTCTGAAAACTTAGGTGTTATTGCTGAAAGTGTTTCTTTAAACTTCCAAAAAGTTCAAGAATTCAAATCATCAGTTGTTAATAAATTAACTGGTGGTGTTGAAGGCTTACTTAAAGGTAACAAAGTAAACATCGTTAAAGGTGAAGCATATTTCGTAGATAACAATAGCTTACGTGTTATGGACGAAAAGAGCGCACAAACATACAACTTTAAAAATGCAATCATTGCAACAGGTTCAAGACCAATTGAAATTCCTAATTTCAAATTCGGTAAACGTGTTATCGACTCAACAGGTGCTTTAAACTTACAAGAAGTACCAGGTAAATTAGTTGTAGTTGGTGGAGGATACATTGGATCAGAATTAGGTACAGCATTTGCTAACTTTGGTTCAGAAGTAACAATCCTTGAAGGTGCTAAAGATATCTTAGGTGGCTTCGAAAAACAAATGACACAACCTGTTAAAAAAGGTATGAAAGAAAAAGGTGTTGAAATCGTTACTGAAGCTATGGCTAAATCTGCTGAAGAAACAGATAACGGAGTTAAAGTTACTTATGAAGCTAAAGGCGAAGAGAAAACAATCGAAGCTGATTATGTATTAGTAACTGTAGGTCGTCGTCCAAACACAGACGAATTAGGCCTAGAAGAATTAGGTGTTAAATTCGCTGACCGTGGATTATTAGAAGTTGATAAACAAAGCCGTACGTCTATCAGCAATATCTATGCAATTGGTGATATCGTTCCAGGTTTACCACTTGCTCACAAAGCTAGCTATGAAGCTAAAGTTGCTGCTGAAGCAATTGATGGTCAAGCTGCTGAAGTTGATTACATTGGTATGCCAGCAGTATGCTTTACTGAACCAGAATTAGCTACAGTTGGTTATTCAGAAGCGCAAGCTAAAGAAGAAGGTTTAGCAATTAAAGCTTCTAAATTCCCATATGCAGCAAATGGTCGTGCATTATCATTAGATGATACTAACGGATTTGTTAAACTTATTACACTTAAAGAAGATGATACTTTAATCGGTGCTCAAGTAGTTGGTACTGGTGCATCAGATATTATCTCTGAATTAGGTTTAGCAATTGAAGCTGGTATGAATGCTGAAGATATCGCATTAACAATCCATGCACATCCAACATTAGGTGAGATGACTATGGAAGCAGCAGAAAAAGCTATCGGATACCCAATCCATACAATGTAATAACTGATTATCTATAAAGATTCAGTCATTAAAAGCTGTAGCATATGCTACGGCTTTTTTGTTTTAGGTAAAGTAATGTAAGGAAATTGATTTGAGATATCGTTAACATGTGACATGCATGTTATACTAGCGATGCTAACAAAAGAATTGAAATGGAGGGTTCAACAATGGAATATGAGTATCCAATTGATTTAGACTGGAGTAATGAAGAGATGATTTCAGTGATAAATTTCTTTAATCATGTAGAGAAGTATTATGAATCCGGCGTGACGGCAGGCGACTTTATGGGTGCATATAAAAGATTTAAAGAAATTGTGCCTGCTAAAGCAGAGGAAAAACAAATTTTTAATACTTTCGAAAAAAGTAGTGGCTATAATAGTTACAAAGCAGTTCAAGATGTAAAAACTCACTCTGAAGAACAAAGAGTAACAGCTAAAAAATAATTCGTTCGAAATTAACACAATTTAATAGGAATTTTTCTTTAAAACTATTGCTAATAAAGCTATATTTTGATACCTTTATCAAGTGTTAAACAAAATGTTTGATAAAAGTAAACTTAATATAGCTTTTTTAGGTGGAAAAATAAATGAACATAGGTAATAAAATTAAAAATCTTAGAAGAATTAAAAATTTAACGCAAGAAGAACTTGCTGAACGTACAGACTTATCGAAAGGCTACATTTCACAAATAGAAAGTGAACATGCCTCACCAAGTATGGAAACTTTCTTAAATATTATAGAGGTGTTAGGAACGACGCCAAGTGAATTTTTTAAAGACAGTGAAAATGAAAAAGTATTATACAAGAAGGAAGAACAAGTTATTTATGATGAGTATGATGAAGGTTATATATTAAATTGGTTAGTTTCAAAGTCAAATGAATATGATATGGAGCCATTAATATTAACTTTAAAGCCTGGCGCATCATATAAAAATTTTAATCCATCAGAGTCTGATACGTTTATTTATTGTATGTCAGGTCAGATAACACTTAATTTAGGCAAAGAGGTATATCAAGCACAAGAAGAAGACGTTTTGTATTTTAAAGCACGAGATAATCATCGTTTGTCAAATGAATCAAACAATGAAACACGAATACTTATTGTAGCGACAGCTTCATATTTATAGGGGGGATCTTATTTGGAACCGTTATTATCATTAAAATCAGTTAGTAAAAGCTATGATGATCTTAATATCTTAGATGACATAGATATTGATATTGAATCAGGATACTTTTATACATTATTAGGTCCTTCAGGTTGTGGTAAAACAACAATTTTAAAATTAATTGCAGGGTTTGAATATCCTGACAGTGGTGAAGTGATTTATCAAAACAAACCAATTGGTAATTTACCACCAAATAAACGTAAAGTGAATACAGTCTTTCAAGATTATGCATTATTTCCACACTTAAACGTCTATGATAATATCGCTTTCGGTTTGAAATTAAAAAAATTATCAAAAACCGAAATTGATCAAAAAGTAACTGAGGCATTAAAATTAGTTAAGCTTTCAGGTTATGAAAAAAGAAATATTAATGAAATGAGTGGCGGACAAAAGCAACGTGTTGCAATTGCACGTGCTATCGTAAATGAACCAGAAATATTATTATTAGATGAATCTTTATCCGCATTAGATTTGAAATTGCGCACTGAAATGCAATATGAATTACGGGAATTGCAATCTAGATTAGGTATTACATTTATATTTGTAACACATGATCAAGAAGAAGCGTTAGCACTAAGTGACTTTCTTTTTGTATTAAAAGATGGGAAAATTCAACAATTTGGTACGCCAACGGATATATATGACGAACCAGTGAATCGATTTGTAGCTGATTTTATTGGAGAATCTAATATTGTTGAAGGACGCATGGTTAGAGATTATGTCGTGAATATTTATGGGCAAGATTTCGAATGTGTCGATATGGGTATTCCTGAAAATAAAAAAGTAGAAGTCGTTATTCGACCAGAAGATATATCATTAATCAAAGCTGAAGAAGGATTATTTAAAGCAACTGTTGATTCTATGTTATTTAGAGGGGTCCACTATGAAATATGTTGTATAGACAATAAAGGTTATGAATGGGTAATACAAACGACTAAAAAAGCTGAAGTAGGCAGTGAAGTTGGTCTTTATTTTGATCCTGAAGCCATTCATATTATGGTTCCTGGAGAAACAGAAGAAGAGTTTGATAAACGTATTGAAAGCTATGAGGAAGTAGACAATGCGTAATACTAATAAATTTCTCTTAATCCCGTATTTATTATGGATGGTTATATTTATTATTGTACCAGTTGTATTACTCATTTATTTTTCATTTTTAGATATCAATGGACATTTTAGTTTCACGAATTATCAACAAATTTTTACTACAAAATATTTAAAAATGTTTGCATATTCAATTTTATATGCCGCTTTAATAACAATTATTACGTTGGCTATAAGTTATCCAGCTGCCTATTATATTACTCGTTCGAAATTTCAAAATATCTTATTAATGATAATGATTATTCCAACATGGATAAATTTATTGTTAAAGACATATGCTTTTATAGGTTTATTAAGTCATGATGGCGTGATTAATCAATTTTTCCACTTATTTAATTTACCATCATTCAATTTGTTATTTACAACTGGTGCGTTTTTAGTAGTGGCAAGTTACATTTATATACCATTTATGATTTTACCTATATTTAATAGCATGAAAGCAATTCCTAATAATTTATTGCAGGCCTCAAGTGATTTAGGTGCTAGTCCTTTTTATACTTTTAGAAAAGTAATCATGCCGTTAACAAAAGAAGGTGTTATGACTGGGATTCAAGTAACCTTTATTCCATCACTTTCATTATTTATGATTACAAGATTAATTGCAGGTAATAAAGTCATAAATATAGGTACGGCAATAGAGGAACAATTTTTAACAATTCAAAATTATGGTATGGGATCAACTATAGCTATATTCTTAATTGTATTTATGGCATTCATTTTAATCATTACAAAATCATCTAATGGGAGAGGGTGAATCATATGAAATGGTATGGAAAGCTGTATATCGGGATACTTTTAGCGATTTTATACATCCCAATATTCTTTTTAATGTTCTATTCATTCAATTCGGCTGGTAATATGATTCACTTTGAACATTTTACATTAGAGCATTATCAATCATTATTTCAAAATGATCATTTAATGTCGGTCATTTTTAATACGATAGCTGTAGCACTTTTAGCAGCCTCAATTTCTACAGTTATTGGTACATTTGGTGCCATTGCTATTTATTATTTAAGAAATAAAAAGTTTAAAGTAACTTTACTAACATTGAATAATGTCTTGATGGTATCATCCGACGTTGTCATAGGTGCATCATTCTTAATTATGTTTACAACGATTGGCCATTTTACTGGTCTTGGTTTAGGATTTTGGACAGTTCTAATATCTCATATTGCATTTTGCATACCTATAGTTGTGATTATCGTCTTACCACAACTGTATGAAATGAATAATAATATGTTAAATGCTGCAAGAGATTTAGGAGCGACTGAACCACAATTATTAAGCAACATTATTATTCCTAATATTTTACCTTCTATTATAGGAGGTTTCTTTATGGCTTTAACTTATTCACTAGACGATTTCACAGTAAGTTTCTTCGTTACTGGTAATGGCTTTAGTGTGTTATCAGTTGAAGTTTATGCTATGGCGAGAAAAGGAATTAGTATGGAAATTAATGCGATTTCAACATTATTGTTTGCTGTTATTGTATTAGGAATACTAGGATATTATTTGATTCAATACGTGATTAATAAGAAAAAACTAATCAAGCGAGGTGTAAAATAATGAAACGTTTTTTACAACTCATTATAGGTTCATTAGTTGTGGGTATGCTTTGTCTTACTTTAAGTCATTGGTTTAAATCTAAAGAACAAGTGCATACAAATCAAAAAATTTACGTATACAATTGGGGCGAATATATTGATCCAGAGTTAATTAAGAAATTTGAAAAAGAAACTGGCATTCAAGTCGTTTATGAAACTTTCGATTCAAATGAAGCGATGGAAGCCAAAATTCGTAATGGCGGTACACATTATGATGTTGCTTTTCCTAGTGAATATACAGTTCAAAAATTGAAAAGAGATCATTTATTGTTACCAATAGATCATAATAAGGTACCTAATATTAAAAATTTAGATTCAGATTATATGAATATGTCATTTGATAAAGGCAATAAATATTCTTTACCTTATTTCTTTGGAACTGTAGGTATTTTATATAATAAAGAAAAGTATCCAAATGAATCATTTGATAGTTGGAAGTCATTGTATAATCCTAAATTTAAAAACCAAATTTTACTAGTTGACGGTGCTAGAGAGATTATAGGCATGAGTTTGAATAAACTTGGGTATAATCTTAATGACCGTAATTCGCACCATTTAAAAGAAGCAGAGCGAGATTTAACCAAACTAGCACCACAAGTAAGAGGTGTCGTAGGTGATGAAATTACCATGATGCTTCAACAAAATGAAGGTAACATAGCGGTTGTTTGGAGTGGTGTTGCAGCACCTCTAGTGCAAGAAGGGGATAAATATAATTATGTTATTCCTAAAGAAGGATCGAATTTATGGTTCGACAATATGGTAATTCCAAAAACGGCACAAAATAAAGAGGGTGCATATAAATTTATGAATTTTTTATTAGATGCTAAAAATAACAAGCAAAATACAGAATTCGTAGGCTATGCAACGCCAAACAAGGCTGCTCGACAATTGTTGCCTAAAGAGATTAAAGACGACCATCGTTTCTATCCGACTAAGAAAGAGCAAGAACGCCTTGAAGTTTATAAAGATTTAGGACCTGAAGTTTTAAGTGAATACAATGAAAACTTTTTGAATTTCAAAATGTCATTAAAATAAAATCATAAATAGTAGTTATTTACTGTATATTTAGTTATAATAACGGGATAAGTACTATAAGGAGTTGTAACGAATGACTGGAGAACAATTTACTCAAATTAAACGTCCAGTAAGTAGATTAACTGAAAAAGTTCTAGGTTGGTTATGTTGGGTGATGTTATTAGTGCTTACTGTCATTACGATGTTTATAGCACTTGTTTCATTCAGTAATAACACATCGATTGCTAATCTTGAAAATACATTAAACAATAATGCATTTATCCAGCAATTATTAGCTGGAAATGGCTATAATACAACACAATTTGTAATATGGTTACAAAATGGTATATGGGCTATTATCGTTTACTTTATTGTTTGTTTGTTGATTTCATTTTTAGCTCTCATATCTATGAATATAAGAATCTTGTCAGGTTTCTTATTCTTAATATCAGCAATTGTAACGATTCCTTTAGTTTTACTTATCGTTACTTTAATCATTCCGATATTATTCTTTATTATTGCGATGATGCTATTTATAAGAAAAGATAAAGTTGAAATGGTTGCGCCACAATATTATGAAGAGTATAACGGACCGATTTATGATTATCGTGAACCTGTGTATGAGCGCCCACAACCGAAAGATGATTATTATGATGTGCCTAAATATGAAAAAGAATTGGATAAATCAAATACTGTATATGATCAAGAACAGGAAAGAGATAAATATGATCAATTTCCTAAACGTGCAGTTGAAAGTGAATATAATCATGATGAGCACACTGAGGAAGAACCATCAGTATTATCCAGACAGGCTAAATACAAACAAAAAAGTACTGAAGAACTAGGTATTGAAGATGATGGTTATTATGCAGAACCTGAAGTTGATCCAAAAGAATTGAAAGCACAACAAAAGCGAGAAAAAGCTGAAATTAAAGCTAAGAAAAAAGAAAAGCGTAAAGCTTATAACCAACGAATGAAAGAACGTAGGAAAAATCAACCTAGCGCAGTTAGTCAACGTCGAATGAATTTTGAAGAGCGACGTCAAATTTACAACAATGATATTTCTGAAGAACGCAATTCAAGTGAAGTTAAGGACAAAAAAGAGCAAGAATAAATATTGATGATACCCAGATTTAGTAAGTAGAGGTCTTTTGCTTATTAATCTGGGTTTTTATATGAGGTTAATTATCGATAATGTCTAATTAAAGTGTTTAGGTGTCAAAATTTTAAATGACGATTTCTCATTACCATACACCTAAATTACCATCAATCTGAATTCAGATGTTTATTATAAAAATTAGATGAAAAATATGTTAATATACAAGTAAATTAATGTGCGTATATCTATAGGCTCGTAGTATACTTATTAAAATATTAAACAAAGAAAGGATTTTAAGATGAATAGAAAACCTGAATTAATCATGGCTTGGATTGCAAATAGTATTAGTATTATTTATTTATTAGTTATGGGGCTATCCTATTTTTCTTTAAAAAGTGGTAATGCATCACAACGCGAAGAATTAGCGAAGCAATTATCTCAGAACGGTGGCAATGTTTCTTTAGATATGCTTCAGACAACAATTGGTGCATTAGCAATTATTTTATTAATTTCAACACTTTATGGTATATTTGCGACAATTTGTATTAAAGGGCGTAGAAAATTATCGATTATACTTTTTGTTATCGCGATAATTGTAAGTTTGATGGCTCTTAATTTAATTGCAATTGTCTTATGGATTATCGTGATGATTATGTTGATTTCTAAAAAAGAATCAAAAGAAACTACACATAAGGACGATGAGTATATTTATCATTAATATGTTCATAGCAAAAGAAAAACCATTAAAATGTTAAGTTGTTAATTATTAGATACAACCAACATTTTAATGGTTTTATTTTTAACCTTGTAGTTCTTGGAATGTTTGAACGATTAAATAGACATTTAAAATACTTAGAATAATAATAAGTGTCCATGAAATGATATTAACCCATGTTTTATTATAGAAAGGCCCCATCAAGTCTTTATTACTAGTAGCTAATTGTAATGGTATTAAACAGAATGGCAGAGCAATACTTAAAAATACTTGAGAGAATACAAGTAGTTGCTCAATTTTAGCTGCATTACCTTTAAAAATGATTAAGCATACGATAACAGGAATGACAGCAAGGGAACGTGTAATTAAACGTCTTAACCAATTTGGTATGTGCAATCTTAAAAATCCTTCCATTACAATTTGTCCTGCTAAAGTACCAGTAATCGTTGAATTTTGACCTGACGCTAATAATGCAACTGCAAATAATGTACTCATGATTGCACCCATTGTTGCACCTAGTACAGGTTCAGTTTTTAAGGCGTGATATAAATCATAGAAACCACCTAAATCGTCAGCGTTCGAGTTGAAAAATAGTGATGCTCCTAACACTAATAATAAGCAATTGACTACAAATGCGATTGATAACTGAATGTTCGAATCTATCGTAGCAAATTTAATCGCTTGCGCCTTTTCTTCATTGTTATGTCTTGAGTATGTTCTAGATTGTACAATTGATGAATGTAAGTACAAATTATGAGGCATAATTGTAGCGCCAATAATACCTAATGCAATATAGAGAATGCCGTTATTTGTAATGATTTCACTATGTGGTATAAATCCATTTAACACAGCGTTCAACTGTGGTGATGAAATATAGACTTCAAATATAAAGATGAATAACACTGTGAAAATTAATGTACCAACAATAGCTTCAATTTTTCTAAAACCATATTTCATTATAAATAGTAGTAAAAATACATCAAGTACAGTTATTAGTGCACCGACGATTAAAGGTATGTTAAATAGGAGATTAAGAGCAATAGCACTACCAATAACCTCAGCAATATCTGTGGCGATAATTGCTAGTTCTGCAATAATCCAAAAGATTATAGCAATAGGTCTTGATAAATAATGTCGTGTCATTTGAGCTAAGTCCATACCTGTTGCTATTCCTAATCTCACTGTCATGCTTTGAAGTAACATTGCTGATAAACTTGAAATAAGAATTACGAATAGCAAAGTATAGCCATATTGCGCGCCACCTTGCATTGATGTTATCCAGTTTCCGGGATCCATGTAACCAACAGCGACTAATAACCCAGGCCCAAGAAATGATAAAAATTTCTGTTTATTTGAACTGCGATGATCGAATTTAATTGTATTGTTTATTTCGTCTAAACTTAATTGTTCATTTGTTGAATGTCGTTTATTATTCATTTTGACTCACCTCTACTTCTTATGGACAATATAATAACCTAATAAAATGTTTAGGTCAACCTAAAATTATTTTATTTTTTTTAAAAGTATGAATTATTATGTTGAACGTTCGATTTAATATTAAGAAAAAAGAGCACGAAATCATGGATGTGATTTAGTGCTCTATTATTTAAACAAAGTTATTTATGCAGAATAAAATGGTAAGAACTGATCGAAGGTTTCTTCTAAAAATGCAATAAATGCTTTGTCACTTTTTAATCTTTTATCTTGTGGTGTGATTGCACGCGCTATAAAGAATTCACCTTTTTTTACATTGATGGCTCTTTGTATCGCTTCTTTTAAATCATCATCCGTTAAATCTTTAATAAATGGTTTATCAGGTTTCATATGATCTAAGCAAACACGATAATCATCAGGTAATTGTTGAATAGCTTTAAATTTTCTTTCAAAAACTTTTGCACGTGTTGCTTTATCTTTTGCTTCATGCATGATTCCAAACATAACAAACAGTTGATCTTCAAACATACCAATTTGGAAATGAGGTAACATTTTATAGCCTCGTTTGCTTGTAGCAAAAGCAACCCATGTATCTTTAGGAGGATTCACACTTCTTCTAGCATGTTTTGCTACGTGAGGATAAAATGTTTCACCAGTTTGACTTGTAAAGAAGTCACTAAAATATTCTCCTAATTCATGGAGTTGTGGTCGTATGTATTCGTTTAAAGCTTCCATTCGTGCGTCTAAACCTTCTACGTTGAACGCTTTGAAATCTTTAGGTTTAAATGTATATTTTGTCATAGAGTACCTCCTGTATAGTGTTTAAAAATATTGTAGCATATGTTTTATCAATTGCGGCTTAAGACGCTCTCATTAAAATTAGTATTTTCATTTTTATCATAAGAAGTTATTTTTATAAAATGTTGATGTATAATAAAGATGTTAGGAGATGATGTTATGGCACTTTATGGATTTGCCCAAGGACTTATTCAAGAAGCAGGAATTAGAATTAAACAATTGATGGAGCAAAATTTAACAATTGAAACAAAGTCAAATCCGAATGACCTTGTTACAAATGTAGATAAAGCAACAGAAGATTTTATTTTTGATACAATTTTAGAAACATATCCCAATCATCAAGTATTAGGTGAAGAAAGGCATGGTCATGACATCGATACTTCCAAAGGTACGGTATGGGTTGTTGACCCAATAGACGGTACATTGAATTTTGTTCATCAACAAGAAAATTTCGCGATTTCAATTGGTATTTATATCGATGGTAAACCTTATGCAGGTTTTGTATATGATGTTATGGCTGATGTCTTATATCATGCTAAAGTAGGGGAAGGTGCATATCGAGGTAGCCAACCCTTGAAACCATTGAATGATTCTAATCTAAGACAAAGCATTATTGGGATCAATCCGAACTGGTTAACTAAACCAATTTTAGGAGAAATCTTTAAAGAAATTGTTAATGATTCTAGAAGTGCAAGGGCATATGGTAGTGCAGCGCTTGAAATTGTTTCTGTTGCTACCGGTAATTTAGAAGCATATATGACACCTAGACTCCAACCGTGGGATTTTGCTGGAGGATTGGTTATTTTATATGAAGTAAATGGACAAGCTTCAAATTTATTGGGTGAACCGCTAACAATTGGTGGTCCAAACTCAGTTTTAGTTGGTAATCGTGGTGTTCATAGAGAGATCCTCGATGTATATTTAGAGCCACATCGCGATGCGTTAATACAATTACATGAACGACGATTTAAAAGAAAATCAAAATAATTACCAAAAGCGTAATATGTAGTCCTAACAATTAGGTAACATATTACGCTTTTATATCTTAAATAATAAAAACACGCGCCAATATAAAACCATTTAAATGTTCATCATGAACATGCGTGGTCTTTAATCAACGCGTGTTATTGTCGATATAACTTATAGCCAATCGTTTTCTCGATATTTTTTCTTTGTAGTAAATCCAATTCCAAAGGTTGCAACGAGTAATATAAATGTTAAAATCATCATTGGTACATTTGATGCACCAACAGCAAAACTAAATAATACTAAGAAAATAACAGCTAATATAGAAAATACCCAAAAGATATTTTTAGATTTTTTTTGTTTCATCCTATCCCCACCTTTTGCTTATCTTTTCTCAATTATATGATATAATAAAAAAGTTGTAATTAAAAGTGGGATTTTACTTAAGAAAGAAGGAAACTATTTATATGACTAATAAAAGAGAAGATGTCCGCAATATAGCAATTATTGCTCACGTTGACCATGGTAAAACAACTTTAGTAGATGAGTTGTTAAAACAATCTGGTATATTCAGAGAAAATGAACATGTCGATGAACGTGCAATGGACTCTAACGATATTGAAAGAGAGCGTGGAATTACGATTCTAGCCAAAAATACGGCTGTTGATTATAAAGGTACACGTATTAATATTTTGGATACACCAGGACATGCAGACTTTGGTGGAGAAGTAGAACGTATTATGAAAATGGTTGATGGGGTTGTCTTAGTAGTAGATGCGTATGAAGGTACAATGCCTCAAACACGTTTTGTACTTAAAAAAGCGCTAGAACAAAACCTGAAACCTGTTGTTGTTGTTAATAAAATTGATAAACCATCAGCACGTCCAGAGGGTGTTGTAGATGAAGTTTTAGATTTATTTATTGAATTAGAAGCAAACGATGAACAATTAGAATTCCCTGTTGTTTATGCTTCAGCAGTAAATGGTACAGCTAGCTTAGATCCTGAAAAACAAGATGATAATTTACAATCATTATATGAAACAATTATTGATTATGTACCAGCTCCAATTGATAACAGTGATGAGCCATTACAATTCCAAGTAGCATTGTTGGACTACAATGATTATGTTGGACGTATTGGTATTGGTCGTGTATTCAGAGGTAAAATGCGTGTCGGAGATAATGTATCACTAATTAAATTAGACGGTACAGTGAAAAACTTCCGTGTAACTAAAATCTTTGGTTACTTTGGATTAAAACGTTTAGAAATTGAAGAAGCACAAGCTGGAGATTTAATTGCTGTTTCAGGTATGGAAGACATTAATGTTGGTGAAACTGTAACACCACATGACCATCAAGAAGCATTGCCAGTTCTACGTATTGATGAGCCTACTCTTGAAATGACATTTAAAGTTAACAATTCACCATTTGCTGGCCGTGAAGGTGACTTTGTAACAGCGCGTCAAATTCAAGAACGTTTAAATCAACAATTAGAAACAGATGTATCTTTGAAAGTTTCTAACACAGATTCTCCAGATACATGGGTAGTTGCTGGTCGAGGTGAATTGCATTTATCAATCCTTATTGAAAATATGCGTCGTGAAGGTTATGAATTACAAGTTTCAAAACCACAAGTAATTATTAAAGAAATTGATGGTGTAATGTGTGAACCATTTGAACGTGTGCAATGTGAAGTGCCACAAGAAAATGCAGGTGCGGTTATTGAATCATTAGGTGCACGTAAAGGTGAAATGGTTGATATGACTACAACTGATAATGGACTTACACGTTTAATCTTTAATGTACCGGCTCGTGGTATGATTGGTTATACGACTGAATTTATGTCAATGACAAGAGGTTACGGTATTATTAACCATACATTTGAAGAATTTAGACCACGTATTAAAGCACAAATTGGCGGTCGTCGTAATGGTGCATTAATTTCAATGGATCAAGGTTCTGCAAGTACTTATGCCATTTTAGGACTTGAAGATAGAGGTGTAAACTTCATGGAACCTGGTACTGAAGTTTATGAAGGTATGATTGTTGGTGAACATAATCGTGAAAATGATTTAACTGTTAACATCACTAAAACAAAACATCAAACTAACGTACGTTCTGCAACGAAAGACCAAACACAAACAATGAATAGACCGCGTATTCTAACATTGGAAGAAGCGTTACAATTCATTAATGATGATGAACTTGTTGAGGTTACACCAGAAAGCATACGTTTAAGAAAGAAAATTTTAAACAAAAATGTTCGTGAAAAAGAAGCAAAGCGTATCAAACAAATGATGCAAGAAAACGAATAATTTAACATAATAAAAGAGAAGCTGAGCAATGAAAGTTGCTTAGCTTCTCTTTTGGCATATAATATTTGAAAAAGTGTTTAAATGCTATTATTTCCTGTTACTTTCACATTTTCAAATTTCTAACTTGTTTATTCAGATATTAATCGAGCGGATAGTGTTGCGCACGTTGTTTAGGTGTGTCTAATCGACTTTTACAATCATCGCACATAAATGTTCGAATAGGATTGTTTTTAAGTCGTTTAGACTCAGTTGTGCGCTCATCTATAAATACTTTTGCATCACAGATAATGCATTGCACTTGTCTCAAATTAAATCACCTCAATATGAGTTACATGGTTGATTCGATATGAATAACCATCTTCTTGATTGTAAATAAAACTATCTACACCATTATCGCTGTAAAGTCGTTTACCGTCTTTTGCAAATTGGAAAAATAAATAGGGTAATAGATCTATCGGTATATCTAAATGATCATGCTCATTTGATAATCGAATAGTAGTTGCAGAGTCATGTGGTTCGGAATGTTTGAAAAATGGTGTCATATTAATGACAAATGAACCTTCTAACATGGCACGTTTTTTATATTTTATTTCTGAATTTAAAGTAGGCGGATTAGTTTGTCCTTCTAGGATAGCACGATTCCATTCATGATTATCTTCAAAGTCGATTGGTTTTGAACCATCAAATACACCTTTTTCTAAATCTTCGATGCTAACTTTTCTATCATCGAAAATCCAAGTCGTACTATCTAATGTTATAGGAAACTTTACGGCTCCTTTAATTTGTATCATTTTCCCACTCCCTATCAATGTATATAGCATTATTTTAACACAAATTGCTAACGACACATTTTAAATCTACTTGCTTTTTAATATTTAGTAAGATAAACTTTTAGTAAGACTTGAGAATTTATATAGAGGGGGAGCGTGTCATGGCGAAACAAACAACAATGAAAAATGCAGCTTTGAAACAATTGACTAAAGATGCTGATGAAATCTTACATCTGATTAAAGTTCAACTAGATAATTTAACATTACCTTCATGCCCATTATATGAAGAAGTACTAGATACACAAATGTTTGGACTTCAAAAAGAAGTTGATTTTGCTGTTAAATTAGGTTTAGTTGACCGCGAAGATGGCAAACAAATAATGTTACGTCTTGAGAAAGAACTTTCAAAATTACATGAAGCTTTTACACTTGTTTAAGGTTTAATATATAAGCATATTAAAACGGCGTGAGATATCGACAATTGAGCTGCGCCGATTTTATATTTATAGTTTAATTACTGATTAAAGTGGCTGTTATGTTGTCTTCTTGATGACATGTCAGTCACTTTTATTGGGTTTTAGCAATTCACGATATTAAGTAAACAAATATTCTATAAATTACCTCAAGATACCTGTTAATATTTGTGATTATGACGATGTCATGTATATAATAAGTAACATGGATTTTTAAAATTAAAGTATAAAACGAAATCATTTGAAGTATAAATTGTAGAATTGGATGACTGAATATATGAAGAATTTTAGAAGTATTTTACGGTATATTGGTAAAACCTCAAAGTTTATTGATTACCCGTTATTAGTTACATATATTGTATTGAGTTTAATTGGATTAGTGATGGTATATAGTGCCAGTATGGTTCCAGCAACTAAAGGCACATTGACTGGTGGTATCGATGTTCCAGGAACGTATTTTTACAACCGACAATTAGCATATGTCATAATGAGTTTTATGATTGTATTTTTTATTGCATTTTTAATGAATGTTAAATTACTGAGTAATATTAAAGTGCAAAAAGGTATGATTATAACTATCGTCTCGCTATTATTACTGACGTTAGTAATCGGTAAAGATATTAATGGTTCTAAAAGTTGGATAAACTTAGGATTTATGAACTTACAGGCATCTGAGTTATTAAAAATTGCAATCATATTATATATCCCATTTATGATCAGTAAAAAAATGCCTAGAGTATTAAGTAAACCAAAATTAATTTTAAGTCCTATTGTATTAGCATTAGGTTGTACGTTTTTAGTTTTCCTACAAAAAGACGTAGGGCAAACATTACTAATATTAATTATTTTAGTTGCGATCATTTTTTATTCAGGAATTGGGGTAAACAAAGTCCTAAGATTTGGTATACCAGCAGTGCTAGGATTCTTAGTAGTATTTGTCATTGCATTAATGGCTGGTTGGTTACCAAGTTATTTAACAGCCAGATTTAGTACGCTAACAGATCCATTCCAATTCGAATCAGGAACTGGATACCATATTTCCAATTCATTGCTTGCGATAGGTAACGGTGGCGTATTTGGAAAAGGATTAGGAAATAGTGCAATGAAATTGGGCTATTTACCAGAACCACATACAGATTTTATTTTTGCAATTATTTGCGAAGAATTAGGTTTAATCGGAGGATTGCTAGTTATTACTTTAGAGTTCTTTATTGTATATCGTGCCTTTCAGTTTGCAAATAAAACATCATCATATTTTTATAAACTTGTGTGTGTTGGGATTGCCACATACTTTGGAAGCCAAACGTTTGTAAACATTGGCGGTATTTCGGCAACAATTCCATTAACTGGTGTGCCATTGCCATTTATCAGTTTTGGTGGATCATCAATGATTAGTTTAAGTATTGCTATGGGATTACTTCTGATTGTAGGTAAACAAATCAAAGTAGACCAGCAACGAAAGAAACAACAACAAAAAGTTGATATAAGAAGACAATTTAATTAAAAAATACTAGCCAATATTTAGTACGAGATGACTTCTGTCATAAATCGATGCTAAACATTGGCTATTTATATACTCTTTGTTAAATTGGACTGATGAGTTAAATAACGGAAGTTAGGCAACCAAACAACGCTTAACTTCCTTTTTGTTTTGATATTACGAGATTACTCATGATTATCAAATTTTATAAACGAAACAACGTATAATTATAACTAAATTTTATGACTAAAAATTACTAAATGTGGTGGCGAAATTAGAATCATGATGATAAGATAAAGTTATCGCTATTGATAATAAATGTTGATGTTTTGCAATTTTATTTTTAATTTTTTAGAGTTGTAGAAATCGAAAATGTTTCACAACAAAAACGTGAACTACCTGTTGTTGCATAGTCATTTTTGAAATTATTATTTTTGAAGCGGAGGTTTTAATTGTCTCAAGAATGTTAAATTTTGAAAATTTGAAACATAACTATAGCAAAACAGAGCGCTTTAAGATAAAATTTTATTATCTAATTAGTTAGAAAATTCTAATAGTTTGAGGAGTGTATCGCTATTGAAACAAATAAAAAAGTTACTTGTTGCTAACCGTGGAGAAATTGCAATTCGTATATTCAGAGCGGCAGCAGAATTAGACATCAGCACAGTTGCAATTTATTCGAATGAAGACAAAAGTTCATTACATAGATATAAAGCAGATGAATCCTATTTAGTTGGAAGTGATTTAGGTCCTGCTGAAAGTTATTTAAATATTGAGCGTATCATTGATGTAGCAAAACAAGCGAATGTGGATGCGATTCATCCTGGCTATGGATTTTTAAGTGAAAATGAACAATTTGCGCGTCGTTGTGCAGAAGAAGGAATTAAATTTATTGGTCCTCATTTAGAACATTTAGATATGTTTGGAGATAAAGTTAAAGCTCGTACAACGGCTATCAAGGCAGATTTACCAGTTATTCCTGGTACAGACGGTCCAATTAAATCATATGAATTAGCAAAAGAATTTGCAGAAGAAGCTGGTTTCCCGCTAATGATTAAAGCCACAAGTGGTGGCGGCGGTAAAGGTATGAGAATCGTTCGTGAAGAAAGTGAATTAGAAGATGCTTTCCATAGAGCAAAATCAGAAGCTGAAAAATCATTTGGTAATAGTGAAGTTTACATAGAAAGATACATTGATAATCCAAAGCATATTGAAGTACAAGTTATAGGTGACGAACATGGAAATATCGTACACTTATTTGAACGTGATTGTTCAGTACAACGTCGTCATCAAAAAGTTGTAGAAGTTGCACCATCAGTTGGATTATCACCAACATTACGTCAACGTATTTGTGATGCTGCAATTCAATTGATGGAAAATATTAAATATGTCAATGCAGGTACTGTTGAATTTCTAGTATCTGGTGACGAATTCTTCTTTATAGAAGTTAACCCTCGTGTACAAGTAGAGCATACAATTACAGAGATGGTAACAGGAATTGATATTGTTAAGACACAAATTTTAGTTGCAGCAGGTGCCGATTTATTTGGTGAAGAAATTAATATGCCGCAACAAAAAGATATTACAACATTGGGCTATGCCATCCAATGTCGTATTACAACAGAAGATCCGTTAAATGATTTCATGCCGGATACTGGAACAATCATTGCTTATCGTTCAAGCGGTGGCTTTGGTGTACGTCTTGATGCTGGAGATGGTTTCCAAGGTGCTGAGATATCACCTTATTATGATTCATTACTCGTAAAATTATCTACACACGCGATATCATTTAAACAAGCAGAAGAAAAAATGGTACGTTCATTACGAGAAATGCGTATTCGTGGTGTTAAAACTAATATTCCATTCTTAATTAATGTAATGAAGAATAAAAAGTTCACAAGTGGTGATTACACAACTAAATTTATTGAAGAAACACCAGAACTTTTCGACATTCAGCCGTCTCTAGATAGAGGTACTAAAACATTAGAATATATAGGTAATGTAACAATTAATGGTTTCCCAAATGTTGAGAAACGTCCGAAACCAGACTATGAATTAGCATCAATTCCAACTGTATCTTCAAGTAAAATCGCTTCATTTAGTGGTACGAAACAATTGCTTGATGAAGTAGGTCCAAAAGGTGTAGCTGAATGGGTTAAAAAGCAGGATGATGTCTTACTAACAGATACAACTTTTAGAGATGCACACCAATCATTATTAGCTACACGAGTTAGAACTAAGGATATGATTAATATCGCATCCAAAACAGCGGACGTATTTAAAGATGGTTTCTCACTAGAAATGTGGGGCGGTGCTACATTTGATGTGGCATATAATTTCTTGAAGGAAAACCCATGGGAACGACTTGAACGTCTACGTAAAGCTATTCCAAATGTATTATTCCAAATGTTGTTACGTGCTTCAAACGCAGTTGGTTATAAAAACTATCCTGATAATGTTATTCATAAATTCGTACAAGAAAGTGCTAAAGCAGGCATAGATGTCTTTAGAATTTTCGATTCATTAAACTGGGTAGATCAAATGAAAGTTGCCAATGAAGCAGTACAAGAAGCGGGCAAAATCTCTGAAGGTACTATTTGTTATACAGGTGACATTTTAAATCCTGAGCGATCAAACATTTATACTTTAGAGTATTATGTCAAACTAGCTAAAGAGTTAGAACGTGAAGGTTTCCATATTTTAGCGATTAAAGATATGGCAGGCTTATTAAAACCTAAAGCCGCTTACGAATTGATTGGTGAGTTAAAATCAGCTGTAGATTTACCAATTCATCTTCACACTCATGATACAAGTGGTAATGGTTTATTAACATACAAACAAGCAATAGATGCTGGTGTCGATATCATTGATACTGCTGTTGCTTCAATGAGTGGTTTAACAAGTCAGCCAAGCGCCAATTCGTTATATTATGCATTGAATGGCTTCCCACGCCACCTTAGAACTGATATTGAAGGTATGGAGTCACTTAGTCATTATTGGTCAACTGTACGTACTTATTATTCAGACTTTGAAAGTGATATCAAATCACCGAATACTGAAATTTATCAACATGAAATGCCTGGTGGACAGTATTCGAATTTAAGCCAACAAGCTAAAAGTTTAGGTTTAGGCGAAAGATTTGATGAAGTTAAAGATATGTATCGCAGAGTGAATTTCTTATTTGGTGATATCGTAAAAGTAACACCATCGTCTAAAGTAGTTGGTGATATGGCACTTTATATGGTACAAAATGATCTTGATGAACAATCCGTGATTACAGATGGCTATAAATTAGATTTCCCAGAATCAGTAGTGTCGTTCTTCAAAGGCGAAATAGGACAACCTGTAAATGGTTTTAATAAAGATTTACAAGCGGTTATTTTAAAAGGCCAAGAAGCACTAACAGCTCGTCCAGGTGAATATCTAGAGCCGGTTGATTTTGAAAAAGTCCGTGAGTTGCTTGAAGAAGAGCAACAAGGTCCTGTTACGGAGCAAGATATTATTAGTTATGTACTATATCCAAAAGTATATGAACAATATATTCAAACTAGAAATCAATACGGAAACTTATCGTTACTTGATACGCCTACATTCTTCTTTGGAATGCGTAATGGTGAAACAGTAGAAATCGAAATCGATAAAGGTAAACGATTAATTATTAAACTAGAAACGATTAGTGAACCAGATGAAAATGGTAATAGAACGATTTACTATGCGATGAATGGTCAAGCGAGACGTATTTACATTAAAGATGAAAATGTACATACAAATGCGAACGTTAAACCAAAAGCAGATAAGAGTAATCCAAGTCATATAGGTGCGCAAATGCCAGGTTCAGTAACTGAAGTCAAGGTTAGTGTAGGTGAATCTGTGAAAGCTAACCAGCCGTTGCTAATTACTGAAGCTATGAAAATGGAAACAACAATTCAAGCACCATTTGACGGTGTGATTAAACAAGTAACTGTAAATAATGGTGACACAATAGCGACAGGCGATTTATTAATCGAAATTGAAAAAGCAACTGACTAAAATGATTAAAATAAAACGAGATTACACAACAATTGACGTGTAATCTCGTTTTTACATGTCTTAGGTTTAATTTTAAATATTGATATAAAAAACCGTAATTTTAATGGGCGTGCCATTAAAATTACGGTTTGCTTTTTTGTTATTGCTTGTCACTTCTTACTGATCGTAACATTAGCATGATAAAGTATGTTGTCATACCAAATAAATAAGTGATAAATAATGCATGGAAAAGTGCGATTATCAGGTTAACATTTGTCATAATAGATAATGCACCTGTGATAACTTGTAATATAACAAGTATAAATGCAGCTGTATAACCATAATGAACAGTACGGTTATTTGGATAATTTTTAACAGCGTGAATATAAGTAATCATAATAATCGTAAACACTATAAAAGCCATGATACGATGCGTGAGTTGAACCCAATCTTGTTCTGAATGTGGTACAAGATCGTGGAATGGCAATGGCCAACCACCATATGCTAAACTTGCATCCGCATGTCTCACTAGTGCACCAGTATAAACACCACAATAAATGATGATTGCCATTAACCATGTTAAACGTCTTAATGGCTTTTTGATATATAATTCGTCAGCTTCATATTTTTGATCTATAGAGAAAATAATCAATGTTATTAAAAATACAGATGAGAAACTGATTAATGATATACCAAAGTGCAATGCTAAAACGTAATCGTTTTGTTGCCAAATAACAGCGGCAGCTCCGATTAATGCTTGCAATAATAAGAATCCAACACTAATGATTGATAAAGGTTTAATTTCTTTAATATAGCCTATATGTTTCCATGCAGTGATAACTAACCATAAGACCATTAATAAAGACAAAGCTGAAACGGCTCTATGACTTAACTCAATAATCGTATCAATAGGAAAGAATTCTGGAATCAACGCACCATGACATAGTGGCCAAGAAGAACCACAACCATCAGCTGATCCGGTTTTGGTAACTAAGGCTCCACCAAGTTGTACAAATGTCATCATTAACGTTGCTACGACACCTAACCATTTTAAATTCTTTTTGCCAAACAATTTATACACCCCATCATAAAAAAACGCATCACTGAGAATTAGAATTAATAGCCGGATTTGAGATGATACTATAAATTGACCTGATTGTAGGATATGAAAAGATGGGATCCAACGCAGGAAATATGATTTAATTTTACAAGTATTGTATGTGGACGACATAAAAAGAACTTAATCGTAATGATTTTTTATTGGGATAATTATGTAATCCACGTTTACTCAAATTTGAAGCTTAAATATTAATCTCTTTTAGATGCATGATTCTACTTATTAAAATTTTCTAACATATACATTATAGCAATAAATTAAATGTTATTTGTGTCACAAAATTGACATTTTCTCTTGTCGTTAATTTGTCACATTTTAATTTTATTAAACCTAGTCTTTTTATGCAATCTAAGATATCATAATCTTATATGAACAAATTTAAGGAGGGGGATTATGAGCAAAGAGCATACTTTGTCACAAAATATTAGCAGAGTTAACTTCAAAGAATTGCAACAGATAATTAAAATGGGACTTGTTCAAGGTAACTTAATTCCGGCTTTTGCGGGCGCATGGCTAGCAGTTGTAATGACAAATCATTCCTTCTTATCATCAATACCTCAAATTTTATTAATGCTATTAGGATCTACTTTAATTATGGGTGGCGCATGTGCGTTAAATAATTATTACGACCAAGATATTGATCGTATTATGCCTAGTAAACAAAATAGACCAACTGTAAATAATAGAATTACAGATCAAAATTTATTACTATTAAGTTTTGGTATGATGTTAGTTGGAGAAATTTGTTTGTTTTTATTGAATATACCATCAGGCGTACTTGGTCTTATGGGGATTGTAGGTTATGTGTCTTATTACTCAATATGGTCTAAAAGACATACAACATGGAACACAGTGATTGGGAGTTTTCCTGGAGCAGTACCACCACTAATTGGATGGGTTGCAATTGAAGGACAAATTAGTTTAACAGCGATTGCGCTGTTTTTAGTTGTATTTTGTTGGCAACCAATTCATTTTTATGCCTTAGCTATTAAACGTAAAGATGAATATGCACTTGCAAATATTCCAATGTTACCATCAGTTAAGGGCTTTAAACGTACACGTGTCAGTATGTTTATCTGGTTGATTATTTTATTGCCAGTACCTTTATTACTAATAAATTTAGGTGTCGTATTCGTAGTGTTAGCTACATTATTAAATTTAGGATGGATTGCATTAGGTTTAACAACATTTAAGAAAAATTCAGATCAAACAAAATGGGCAACACAAATGTTTATATATTCACTAAATTATTTAGTGATCTTTTTCGTGTTAGCTGTGATTGTTTCATTACTTACTTTGATCTAGATTAATTAAGTTAGGATGAAAAATATGGGCGTTCCAATTTTACCAACGATTAGTACGACATGTATTGTCATTAGTGCAATTTTAATTGCCATTGGTTGGAGACTTATTTGGAAAAGGGAAATAAATAAACACAAAAATGTTATGTTAGCTGCAGCTGTTTTTGCTTTAACTTTTTTCTTAATCTATGCAAGTAGAACGATTTTTATCGGTAATACAGCATTTGGCGGACCAGCATCAATTAAGAAATATTATACGATTTTCTTATTTTTCCACATTAATTTAGCAACAATTGGTGGTATTCTAGGTCTAGTTCAAATTATTACTGCATTTAAAGATAAATATAATGTACACCGCAAATTCGGGCCATTCGCTTCAGTTATATGGTTCTGTACTGCAATTACAGGTGTAGCAGTTTACTTATTATTATATGTATTATATCCAGGTGGAGAAACGACATCACTGATTAAAGCAACATTTGGTCATTAATATGCTTATACAAATGATACTAATCTGATAAGGCAATTTGTTTTATCAGGTTTTTTGATGAAGAATAGTCGGACAGTTGATGGTATTCATTTGATACCTTAACTGTCCATTTTTTTATACATATTTTAATCTTAATAATGAAATTCAACCTGAAAACATAAAGATAGGTTATGATATAGAGTGTAGGGAAAATCTTTATGACGTTAAAATTATGCCTGAAGATGATTTTGTTTTATCGAAACGACACAGTTATGTCAGTGTTGAAAATTTGCTAATTAATGTGTTGTTTTTTACAATAGTATTAATACTTTTTAGGTGGTTGATTGATGAAAAAGTTAATTATAAGAGTCGTCGGTGTATTATTTTTAATTGGATTTTTAATATATCTTTTTTATTCACCGAGATTAAAATTTGATGTATTAGAGAACCCGAATAAAGGTAATAAAGTAAATAGATCTGAACAGGTGAATAAATCAAATAACCATGCTGAAAATCCAAAGCCTAAAGAAGGTGTTGGTACATGGGTAGGTAAAAATATTAAAGTGCTTACTTCTAAATTTGGACAAGCAGATCGTGTCTACCCTTTTAGAGATGGTTACAAAAATTATGTGTTTAAAGACAAAAACAGTTATTACATTGTTTCAACTAAACGTGAAGAAATCGTTTCAGTGTATGCTACAGGTGAGAAAGTCAATGTTAGTCCGTTAAAAATAGGACAACATTCTGCAGAAATTTTTAATCATACAAGTATTAATCCAGAACCGTCCTTTAAAGTTGATGGTAAAAAATATGAATTTGAACTTTCAGATGAAGATTTAAAAACACAAACACTGATTAAATATGGCGACATATATGCACAAGTGTATTCTGATCAACAATCGAAAAAGGTGCTAAGTGTACGATTTTTAACAAAAGAAATGTTAGCAGATATTGAACCTTATCAATTAAATTCTAATTCTACGTCAGAAGAGCATAATAAGCGTCCAGTTGAGCAAAATCCAAATCAATTAATTTCTCTTTATGAAGTAACGAATGAAATGAGAAAATTAAAAGGATTAAAACCATTGAAAATCAATAGCGATTTAGCACATATTGCATCTAATAACTTATATGAAGCGACCTCTAATGGTTCTGATAGTGTTGAATTTACAGAGGACGCATTAAGAGGGCAATTAGATAAAAATCACGTTACTTATAAAACAACTGCTCAAAATGTTGGTTATGCGTTTAATGATGTACCAACATTAATCCATAGTTGGATGAATTCAGATATACATCGATCTCGTCTATTAAATTCAAAATACGATGAGATGGGTGGAGATGTAATGAGAGATTATTATTCACTAATTTTCTTAGAAAAATAACAATGAGGGGTATTTATGATTAATGAAGCTTCACTAGCGATATTAGATGATATTGATGAACTAGCTGATATGATAGTTGCATCAGATATTTATGCATCATTTGAGCAAGCTAAACAGGCGCTCGAAAACAATGACGAAGCACATTTACTTTATCAATCATTTTTAAAATCAAAAGAGAAATATGATGAAGTAATGCGATTCGGGAAATATCATCCTGATTATAAGAAAGTTATGTTAGAGACAAGACAACGCAAAAGAGCATATGAGATGCTTGACGTTGTGATGCATTATAAAGCTAGGGAAATGGCACTTCAACATTTAATTGATGAAGTTGTTACGAAAATTGCGTACGCTGTTTCAGAGCATGTCAAAATAGAAACAGGTAATCCATTCTTTCAAACATCACATAGTGGTTGTACGACGGGCGGATCCTGTAATTGTTCATTATAAAAAACATCGAGTCAGAAAAAGATGGTTATTGAAACCACTAACTAGCATCTGACTCGATGTTTTTATTTTTTCGGGATTGTTTGTTTGAATTGTTGTGCTAAATCTGGTCGATCTGTCACAATCGTGTGTGCACCTTTTTGGTATAAATCATTCATCAGATCTATACTATTTACGCCATAATAGCCTGGAATGACATTCATATCATTTAACCATTTGATAAAACGAGATGAAGTCAAATCAATGCCTTTAAAATGAGTAGGCATTTGGAACGTTTGTGCTAATGGTTGGTAGTACCTGCCACCTAATAAATGATATTTTAAAAATGCCTCTGTAACTTCCTGTTGGCTAGCACCAATTGCAACGGATCCTTGTGCAATTTTATTAAAACGGACGATTTGTTCTTTATAAAAACTTGTCACAAGAACGCGGTCAAATGCTTGATTCTCTGCAATTGTATCAAACATAATTTGTGGTGCGATAGAACCTTCATAGGATTCAGGAGCATCTTTTAAGTCTACGTTTATATACATATCAGGATATTGCTTCAGCAACTCATCGAAGGTTAGTATAGCTGTGTGTGCATGACCACGATATGGTGTTAGTCCATTGATATCTTTGAAGTGATAAGCTGCGTCTAATTTCTTTAATTCTGCTAATGTATGGGCACTAACTTTTCCAGAGCCATTCGTCGTTCTATCAACAGTTGCGTCATGAAAAACGATAAGCTGTTGATCTTTTGTGAGTCTCACATCTGTTTCAAAGCCATCAACGCCTAATTGTTTAGCATAGTCAAATGCAAGTTGCGTTTGCTCTGGTCTTAAAGCCATACCACCGCGATGCGCAAATATATATGGTGCATTGCCTTTGAAAAAAGCAGGGATGGTTTGCTTTTTAGTAATCACTTTATTTTTATTTATCATTAATAAACTACTTACAAATCCAGCACCGACTAGTACCGCATTTAAAATGTTTCTGTTTACTTTTTTCATAAAAAATTCCTCCTCGTTTACTTTTATAGCTTAACAAATTCATAGTTCTGACTACAGCGAAATGTGTGGTTAATCATATAGTGGTGTTCTTGAGAATTGAATTAATATAATGATGTTTAATATAATCTAAATACATTTATCGAGCAATTACATAAGACATAATTAAGGTAGCTTAATATTTTAAAATTAATAAAGACATGATATGATTAATGCTGAAAATAAATGGAGTGAGGTTTAAATGAATTTAATCCCAAGAACTAGTATTGTAGTTTATTTAAAACATATGAAACATGAACGACAAATCCGAAAATATGGACATATCGTTCATTCAAATAGAGATCGTAAATTTGTAATTATGTATGTGAATGAGCAAGATGTTGATCAAATTGTACATAAACTAATGCAACTTAAATACGTTAGACACATTGATGGCTCACCATATAAATACTTAAAGAAAACTTACGAAAAAGAGAAACACGAAATATACAATTAATATTATTGAAGTTCTGGTATCCATTTTTGGAGCCTTAACACACTAATTAAATAATTATAATATAACGATAAATCATGAAATGCTTGAGGGGGCTGTACATCGATACCTAAAATAGGTATGTCGAATTTTTCAGCACAATCATTAATCATTTGAAACTTTTTATTTGAATCTGGATATGGATATTTAATAGCGTTTATCATGATATAAAATGCTTGGAAATGATTGCCAGTTGTAGGATTCATAATGATTGCTACAGATGACTTTTTATTTTCAGCTTGTGGTGAATGAAAATAGATAATTTTATCAATACGTTGATGGTTATATTCAATCATCGTCATGAATTCGAACAAATCTGTTAGACCTTCACCTAGTGTAATAAATGTTTGTTTCATTGGTTTATCATTCTCCTTTTTCTCAATAAATTATATTAAATAACTAAATGAATTGGAAGTGTGAACAACATGCGCGTCATTGCAGGTAAACATAAAAGTAAAGCTTTAGAAAGTATGGAAGGCCGTAATACGAGACCAACTATGGATAAAGTTAAAGAAGGCATCTTTAATAGTTTATATGATGTGTCAGGTATAGGTTTAGATTTATTTGCAGGAAGCGGGGCGCTTGGAATAGAAGCACTCTCTCGAGGTATGGATAAGGTTATCTTTGTTGATCAGAATTTTAAAGCTGTAAAAGTTATTAAATCAAATCTTGCGAATTTGGATTTAGAGGCGCAATCTGAAGTTTATAAAAATAATGCAGATAGAGCTTTAAAAGCATTGTCAAAACGTGATATTCAATTTGATGTCATTTTCTTAGATCCACCTTATAATAAAGGTCTCATTGATAAAGCTTTAAAACTAATTTCAGAGTTTAATTTATTGAAAGAAAATGGTATCATCGTTTGTGAATTTAGCAATCATGAAGAAATAGACTATCAACCGTTTAATATGATTAAACGTTACCATTATGGGTTGACAGACACATTGTTATTAGAAAAGGGAGAATAGCATGGAACATACAATAGCGGTCATTCCGGGTAGTTTTGACCCCATTACTTATGGTCATTTAGACATTATTGAGAGAAGTACAGATAGATTTGATGAAATTCATGTCTGTGTTCTTAAAAATAGTAAAAAAGAAGGTACGTTTAGTTTAGAAGAGCGTATGGATTTAATTGAACAATCTGTTAAACATTTACCTAATGTCAAGGTTCATCAATTTAGTGGTTTACTAGTCGATTATTGTGAACAAGTAGGAGCTAAAACAATCATACGTGGTTTAAGAGCAGTCAGTGATTTTGAATATGAATTACGCTTAACTTCAATGAATAAAAAGTTGAACAATGAAATTGAAACGTTATATATGATGTCTAGTACTAATTATTCATTTATAAGTTCAAGTATTGTTAAAGAAGTTGCAGCTTATCGAGCAGATATTTCTGAATTCGTTCCACCTTATGTTGAAAAGGCATTGAAGAAGAAATTTAAGTAATAAAAATAACAGTATTTTAGGTTTATCATGGTTTACAATCCTAAAATACTGTTTTCATTTGTTAACGATATTGCTGTATGACAGGCGTGTTGAAATCTGTTTGTTGTTGCCCGCTTATTGCATTGTATATGTGTGTTGCTTTGATTTCATTTGTGAAGTAATGTGCATTGCTTTTGTTAATATTGGTTATATATTGTCTTTCTGGGAACGCTGTTTTTAAATGCTTTAAATATTGTCTGCCACGGTCGTTCATCGCTAATACTTTAACTGCGTGAATGTTTCTCGTAACATCTGTAGGTTTAATGTTTAATAATACATTCATTAACAGTCTTTGGATATGCGTATATGTATAACGCTTTGTTTTTAGTAATTTTATAAAATGATGAAAATCAGTTGCTTCATAAATGTTAGATTTCAAACGATTTTCAAAACCTTCAGTAACAGTATAAATATTTTTTAATGACTCTGTAGTCATAGCTATGATTTGATATTTCAAATATGGAAATATTTGATTTAATGTAATATGAGGTGTTACGTACAGGTGTTGAATATCTTTAGGTACCACATGATGCCAATGATCATCTTGACTAATGATTGATGTTCTAATAGATGTACCACTTGCAAACTGATGGTGTTGAATTAATGAATCATGATGTTGAGCATTTTCTCGTTTAATAGAAATTGCATTGATGTTTTTAGCATGTTTAGCAATTGCTTTCAGATAACTAATACCAAGTATGTTGTTAGGACTTTCTAGTGCTTCATGATGCTCTAATAATTCGCTAATGATACGAGGGTAGCTTTTACCTTCTTTTACTTTTTGTGAAAAGGATTCGGATTGTTCAATTTCATTAATGCTGTGAGCTAATTGCTTTAATGTTTTGATATCATTATTTTCACTACCAAATGCAATTGTATCGACACTCATATAATCTGCGACTTTAACTGCTAGTTCGGCAAAATGATCGCCAGATGATAAACTGGCAGTTGCTGGTAGTTCGATAACTAAATCAGCTGTTGATAATGCCATTTTTGCACGAGTAAACTTATTATAGATTGCCGGTTCGCCACGCATGACAAAGTTACCACTCATTATTGCAATAGTAACGTCAGCATTTGTAAGTTTTTTAGATTGATTAATATGATATTGATGCCCATTATGAAAGGGATTATATTCTGTGATTAAGCCAACGCTTTTCATTTGCAATTCGTCCTTTCGGTATTCATTATTAATATTGTAACAGAACATGATATGTTAAGAAAAAATCTTGACAACTTGTTCTTAGAAAGTTAAAATAAATTTTGTGCTTGTTAGAGGTGAAGCCATATGAAATGGTCAATTACGCAATTAAGGAAATATCAAGGTAAGCCATTTGAATTTGATCAAACGGTGAGTTTTGACAATTTAAAAGAATCATTAGATTTAATTGATTTATCTCCAATTACAATCCAAGGTCAGTTAACCATTAAGTCAACAGAAGTCGTTGCGGATATTCACATTACTGGAACGTATACAATGCCTTGTGCACGTACTCTTGTACCAGTTAAAGTCCCACTAGATGTAACTACTACAGAAGTATTTGATTTAGAAGGGTACAATCAGTATAACGATGATCAAGATGATGTAGATGAACACTATCACATTATTAAAGATGGTATGGTTAATCTTCAGGATATTGTCGAGGATATAGTTATTATTGAGAAACCAATGAGAGCTTATTCAGAGCAAAGTGACCAAATGTTGACAGTAGGTAATGGTTGGGAAGTAATCGATGAGGATCAATTAGATGAGCTTGCTAAACAGCAAGAACAAGATGATTCAGAATCACGACAAGTTGATCCAAGGCTTCAAAAATTACAACAATTATATGATAAAGAGCAATAAGTAGTTTAATTAATGATATAATGTTGTTAATTAAACTAACATTTAGTATTTTTCGTTTATAATCTAAGGAGGATATATCATGGCAGTACCAAAAAGAAGAACTTCTAAAACTAGAAAAAACAAACGTCGTACGCATTTCAAAATTTCAGTACCAGGTATGACTGAATGCCCAAACTGTGGCGAATACAAATTATCACACCGTGTATGTAAAAACTGTGGTTCTTACAATGGCGAAGAAGTAGCAGCTAAATAATTTTAGTTACTCAATATAAAAAGTCCCGCTTAAAATGATTGTTTTAAGTGGGACTTTTTATATTGCGAAAAATAATTGGCGAACGAGGTAACTGGATACCTCATCCGTCAATTAAAATTTGTTAATTTAATAATTAAATATAAAGACGATTTATTAGTTTTTACGTTTTCTAGGTAATACGAATGCAACGATGCTACTTAAAGCTAATAATGCCATTAATGGTAATGTCATATCTTTATTTGATTCTTCACCAGTTTGTGGTAATGATTTTGCTTTATTTTCTTGTGTATTTTTATTGTTTTGGCTTTGAGTGTGTCCATCATTTGTGTTTTTAATGTTTGCTTTTTGTAATGGAGCACTATCTTTTGCTTCGCTAGAACCTGCTGAAGTTTGAACAACATCTTTTGTTGTTTTTGATGAAGCAGTTGTTGGTTTTGCAACATTTTGAGTCGTAGATACTACCTTAGTTGGAGTTGTACTACTTGATTCTACTTCACCTTTAGCTGGTTTTGTAGCAGGCGTTTTGTCTTTACCTGACTCACTAGATGCGTCATTTTCTTTTTCAACACTTGGTAATTGTTTATTGTCATCTTTTTGGCTGTCTTGTTTTTGTGATTCTTTTTCAACAGGTGATGGTGTTGGTTTGCTAGGCGTAGCTGGAGTAGCTTCCTTCTTAGCTGAGTTATCTTGTTGTTCTTTTTTGTTAGATTTATCGGTATTGGCTTTTGTAAATGCTTCTTTATCAACGATTCTGACATGGTATTGTCCATCATAATCAATCGTTTTTACGTGAACTTTAACGATAGCATCATATAGAGTTTTACCTTCAACATATGGGAAAATAATTGTTCTAGTATTATTTATAGCATCTTTGCTTATAGTTCTAACACGTTGGCCTTCAACCATGAAATCTTTCCAGTAATCGTCATTAGTAGTTTCCATGACCATATATTTTTTGCCGTTAAGCATACCTGTTTTAATAGGGTGTTTAACAAAAGTATCCATCATAGATTCGTTATTCTCAACACTTTCATAAACAACATATTTTGTATCTTGTAAATCAGTCATTTTTTCATTTGTTGGTTGTACATTTTGGAATTCAGTAATAGCTGATTTCACTTGCTCATCTAAAGCTTTCTTTGTATCCTCTAATTTCTTCTTGTACTCAGCCTTTAATTTTTCAGGAAGTTTATCTTGAATTTTATTTAATTCATAAACTTGTCTTTCTAGTGTTTTCGCTTTTTTATATGGTGCTAATAATTTTTCAGCTTTATAATCTTCTTCAGTTTTGAATTTATCTGCACTGTTATAAATTGGTTGTGCGAATTCCATTAATGTGTAATCGTATTTTTCTTCTTTGTTATTGAAGTGTGTTGAACTAACAATTTTAACAGCTTTTGTTCCATTTGATACAGAGAAGCGAATGTAAGCATAATCTTTAACAGTATCGTATGATACTAATTTAATTGGCAACTTTTTGTCACCCTCATAAACTTCAAATTTTCTCCAAAATTGACCTGATTGTAATCCTAATTCAATTTCTGGTTTTGAATCAGTGAAAATAACTCTAGCAGGTTTAACAGAGCTGGCATAATGATAAAATTGTTGCTCACCATTTTCTTTTTTCATTTCAAAATCAATTGGACGAGAGTTTGGTGCGCTATGATCTTTATCTTTTATTGCAGGGTTTTTAATCGCTTCTCTAAGTTCCTGATTCAAAATAGGATATGTATTGTTATCGGCTTTTGCTGCTGGTTTAACTGCTTTTGTTTCCTTAGGGGCTTTAACTTCTTTAACTTCTTTAGCTTCTTTTGTTTCAGAAGTAGGGGCCTCAACTTCTTTATTAGATACTGAGACAGCATTAGCTACTGGTTTAGTTTCTGGAGCTTTTTCAGTTGTTGTTGTTGGACTTGCAAGTGCTTCAGTTTTTGGTTGTGCTTCTGTATTTGTACCACCTGTTTCTTCAGCTGCTTGTGCTTCGCCATTTGACATTAATAATAAAAGTGTACTAATTGCTACAGATGCAACGCCTAGTGATGACTTTCTAATTGAATAAAATGATTTAAATTCTTTTTGCTGTTTGTTCATGTTGTAGAAACAACTCCTAATTGCATATTATCAACTGATAATCATTATCAATTGATTACTTGTATTGTACATTGAAATGGTAGTTAATTGCAACGTTATTTTATAAAAAAATAACCTATGTTATAGATTATGAAATATCTATGACATAGGTTAAATAAAATTTAAAATAAAAAATATATTAAGTTATGAGTGTGACGATGATTTATTTAGATTCTTTTCTTTTGAAAAGTAATAAAGATAATGAACCTAAAAGGGCAAGTGTTGCGAAGGCAACTGTGCTAATAAAGTTATCAACTGAAGTTAAACCAGTTTTTGGTAATTCTTTAGCTTTAGATGCTTGTTTAGGCGTTTCGTTTTGTTTTGTAACTTTGTTAGTTTGTTGTGATTTATTGTCACTTACAGCTTGACTGTTGCTTTCAGATTTCGCTGTTGCAACATCTTTAACAGGTGTTTGAACTTTATTTTGTTCTTGAGCTGTTTGTGTTGTTTTCACTGTACGAGCACTTTGTGTTTGACTTTGATCTTTTGTTGTATCAGTACTTACAACTTTAGTAGAGTGATTGTCTTCAACTTTGCTTGTTGTAGTTACAGTAGGTTTAACTTTTTCAACTTTAGGTTGAACTGGTTTAGTTTGCTCAGTAGGTGTTTTAGGTTGAGCAGGTTTTGGTTGAACCGGTTTAACATTGTTTGGTTTTGCTGCGTCAGCTAATGTAGGAATTGCTTTTTCAAATTCCAAATGCGTAGTATATCTATGATTGTAATTAATTTGTGGCACGACAATATGTACTTTAGTAGTTAAGCTCTTATATCCAGGTTCAACTGCAACATTGATTGTTCTAGTATCCGCTTTTTTATTATCGTTAACAACAGTTGTTGCTAATTCTTGATTGTTTGCATTGTAAAATTTGTATTCTTTCCAGAATGATGCATTGTTTAACACGGTTTGGAAATAATATTTATTATTTTGTTTAATTACTTTACCAGGGTGTTGCATATAGTCATCCATGTGTGACTTCTCTGAAGAGCCATCTTTTTGCACTTGGAAATTAATTGGTTGTGATGTTGCTTGAGAAACTTGTGTGCTTTGATTATTAGTTGCGTTCGTAGCTTCTGTTGCCGCATTGACTTGTTGGCTGTCTGCGCCTATGTATACAAGGGAACCTAAAATGATAGATGCTGTACCCATTGTAATCTTTTTCATAGCTGATGAACGTTGTTCTGATTGATACTTACTGTTTAAATAATGTTTTGTCATGTTGTTTTCCTCCTAAGGATACAAATTATGTGTTGTTATATGAGATGATTAACCATTGCAATTGATAATGGTTATCAATTATACTAGCACATCTATTTTCGTATAACAATAATAAATTGATTATAAAATAAATATTGACAATGATAATCATTATTATTTATGATTTTAGTAAAGACTTAAAAGCAATCATAAAAAGGAGGATTATGTTTTGAAAAATATTTTAAAAGTTTTTAATACAACGATTTTAGCGTTAATTATCATCATCGCGACATTCAGTAATTCTGCAAATGCCGCAGATAGCGGTACTTTGAATTATGAGGTTTACAAATACAATACCAATGACACGTCAATTGCTAATGACTATTTTAATAAACCGGCAAAGTACATTAAGAAAAATGGTAAATTGTATGTTCAAATAACTGTCAACCACAGTCATTGGATTACTGGAATGAGTATCGAAGGACATAAAGAAAATATTATTAGTAAAAACACTGCCAAAGATGAACGCACTTCTGAATTTGAAGTAAGTAAGTTGAACGGTAAAATAGATGGAAAAATTGACGTTTATATCGATGAAAAAGTAAATGGTAAGCCATTCAAATATGACCATCATTACAACATTACATATAAATTTAATGGACCAACTGATGTAGCAGGTGCTAATGCACCAGGTAAAGATGATAAAAATTCTGCTTCAGGTAGTGACAAAGGATCTGATGGAACGACTACTGGTCAAAGTGAATCTAACAGTTCGAATAAAGACAAAGTAGAAAATCCACAAACAAATGCTGGTACACCTGCATATATATATGCAATACCAGTTGCATCCTTAGCATTATTAATCGCAATCACATTGTTTGTTAGAAAAAAATCTAAAGGCAATGTGGAATAATGAGAAATGTTAAACAAATTGCTACAAAATCTATTATAGCTATTATTAGCTTAGGTATACTTACATATACAACAATGATTGGTAGCGTGTTGGCTGATGAGATAAAATATCCATCAGCCAAATTTAATCAACCTGAAGCAAAAGATAAAACAGAATTAACTACATCAATTTTTGATGAAAAGATAAAAGAGAATAAAGCGTTAGAGTTAGTAATTTTTAATCAAGAAAATAAAAATGTAACTGAGGAACAACAACTAGTTGACGAAAAGGCGCAATTGATTTCAGATATGACTGGTAAAATTTACTTGCAAGTAAAGCTAAAAGGTCAAATTGATAAAGAACAACTTGTTTTTCAAAATGACAAAAATGAAGAATTTCCTTTTGTTATAAAAGATGAAAAGGATGACACAATAGTAAGAATTTTAATTGAACAGCATATGGATAAAATCAATATGCATGTTAAAACGTTGGCTGAAAAGAAAAATCTAGATAACAAAGAAATGGTGTATTCTATTCATTTTAAAGAGAAAAAAGTACAACATGATGATGCAAAAGAAGTGCCTTCAAAACATCAAAGTCAAGAAAATAATCAAGATCAGCTTAAAAAAGATATTGATGACAAAAAAGATAGTCAAAAATCAGACATTAAGGAAAGACGTACTAGCCTTTTTACTGAAAAAGGCTTAAATGATATTCCTGTACAAAAAGATAAAGTGCAACAAGACAGTAATAAAAAGATTGAAAATGAGCGACCTAAAGCATCAGGTACATTAAAAGTTGAAAATAATCCTTCAACAGTAAAAAAGGTTGAAAATAATCACAAAGAGCAACCGAAACATAAAGATGAAAAATCAAAAAAGGAAAAGAAAAAAGTAGTTGAAAAAGAAAAAGCGTTACCAGCTTTTAATAGAGATGATGATAGCAAGAATAGTAGTCAATTATCTAGTGATATTAAAGAACTTGATGAACCAAATCATAAAAAGCAATATATGTTATTTGCAGCTGGCATTGTGTTAGCAACCATTTTACTTATTTCGGCACATTTATACAGCAGAAAGAGAGGTAACCAAGTTTGAGAATCATAAAGTATTTAACCATTTTAGTGATAAGCGTCGTTATCTTAACCAGCTGTCAATCTTCCAGTTCTCAAGAATCAACTAAATCCGGCGAATTCAGAATCGTACCAACAACTGTCGCATTGACAATGACATTGGACAAATTGGATTTACCAATTGTCGGCAAACCCACGTCATATAAGACATTGCCTAATCGCTATAAAGATGTACCGGAAATTGGTCAACCAATGGAGCCGAATGTTGAAGCTGTTAAAAAGTTAAAACCAACACATGTTTTGAGTGTGTCAACGATTAAAGATGAAATGCAACCATTTTACAAACAATTAAATATGAAAGGCTACTTTTATGATTTTGATAGTTTAAAAGGGATGCAAAAGTCGATTACACAATTAGGTGATCAATTTGATCGTAAAGCACAAGCAAAAGAATTAAATGACCATTTAAATTCTGTAAAGCAAAAAATTGAAAATAAAGCAGCTAAACAAAAGAAACATCCCAAAGTATTAATATTAATGGGTGTACCTGGTAGCTATTTAGTAGCAACTGATAAATCATATATTGGTGATTTAGTTAAAATAGCAGGTGGAGAAAATGTTATTAAAGTGAAAGATCGTCAATATATTTCGTCTAATACTGAAAATTTGTTGAATATAAATCCAGATATTATTTTACGATTACCACACGGAATGCCTGAAGAAGTTAAGAAAATGTTTCAAAAAGAATTTAAACAAAATGATATTTGGAAACATTTTAAAGCTGTGAAAAATAATCATGTTTATGACTTAGAGGAAGTGCCATTCGGTATTACAGCAAATGTTGATGCTGATAAGGCAATGACTCAATTATATGATTTATTTTATAAGGATAAAAAATAGTGAGTTGATATGATGATAAAAAATAAAAAGAAACTACTATTTTTATGTTTGTTAGTCATTTTAATCGCAACTGCTTATATTTCGTTTGTAACCGGTACAATTAAATTGTCATTTAATGACCTATTTACAAAATTTACAACTGGTAGCAATGAAGCAGTGGATTCAATCATTGATTTGCGATTGCCACGTATATTAATTGCATTAATGGTTGGCGCAATGTTAGCAGTTTCTGGAGCATTATTACAAGCAGCACTACAAAATCCTTTGGCAGAGGCGAATATCATTGGCGTTTCTTCAGGTGCACTTATAATGAGAGCACTTTGTATGTTGTTTATTCCACAATTGTACTTTTACTTACCATTATTAAGTTTTATTGGAGGTTTAATACCATTTTTAATAATTATATTGTTGCATTCTAAATTTAGATTCAATGCTGTAAGTATGATATTAGTAGGTGTTGCGTTATTCGTATTATTAAATGGTGTTTTAGAAATTTTAACTCAAACCCCTTTAATGAAAATTCCTCAAGGCTTAACAATGAAAATATGGAGCGACGTATACATATTAGCAGTATCAGCATTATTGGGATTAATATTAACATTACTATTGTCCACTAAATTGAATTTACTAAATTTAGATGACGTACAAGCGCGAAGTATCGGTTTCAATATTGATCGTTACAGATGGTTAACAGGTTTATTAGCAGTATTTTTAGCAAGTGCAACTGTTGCGATTGTTGGACAACTAGCCTTTTTAGGTATTATTGTGCCACATGTGGTTAGAAAGCTAGTTGGGGGCAATTACAGAGTACTTATTCCATTTTCTACAGTTATTGGTGCATGGCTATTGTTAGTGGCTGATTTATTAGGACGAGTGATACAGCCTCCTTTAGAAATTCCAGCCAATGCTATTTTAATGATTGTCGGTGGTCCAATGCTAATTTACTTAATTTGTCAAAGTCAACGAAATCGAATCTAAAACGGTACAATAACTGGTTTAGTAGTGACTGAAGAAACGTCGTTAATAAAAGAGGATTTTTATGAGAATGAAGCGATTTTTAACTATTGTACAAATTTTATTGGTTGTAATTATTATCATTTTTGGTTACAAAATTGTTCAAACATATATTGAAGACAAGCAAGAACGCGCAAATTATGAGAAATTACAACAAAAATTTCAAATGCTGATGAGCAAACATCAAGCACATGTGAGACCACAATTTGAATCACTTGAAAAAATAAATAAAGACATTGTTGGATGGATAAAATTATCAGGAACATCATTAAATTATCCAGTACTACAAGGTAAGACAAATCACGATTATTTAAATTTAGATTTTGAGCGAGAACATCGACGTAAAGGTAGTATTTTTATGGATTTTAGAAATGAATTGAAGAATTTAAATCATAATACTATTTTATATGGGCACCATGTCGGTGATAATACGATGTTTGATGTGTTAGAAGATTATTTAAAGCAATCTTTTTATGAAAAACACAAGATAATTGAATTTGACAATAAATATGGTAAATATCAATTGCAAGTATTTAGTGCATATAAAACTACTACTAAAGATAATTACATACGTACAGATTTTGAAAATGATCAAGATTATCAACAATTTTTAGATGAGACAAAACGTAAATCTGTAATTAATTCAGATGTTAATGTAACGGTAAAAGATAAAATAATAACTTTATCAACGTGCGAAGATGCATATAGTGAAACAACGAAAAGAATTGTTGTTGTCGCAAAAATAATTAAGGTAAGTTAAACAGAAAAGAGGATAATTATGAAATTCATGGCAGAAAATAGGCTGACGTTAACAAAAGGAACAGCAAAAGATATTATAGAACGATTTTACACGAGACATGGGATTGAAACATTAGAAGGCTTTGATGGCATGTTTGTTACACAAACTTTAGAACAAGAAGATTTTGATGAAGTGAAAATTTTAACAGTTTGGAAATCAAAGCAAGCTTTTACGGATTGGTTAAAATCTGATGTCTTTAAAGCAGCACATAAACATGTTAGAAGTAAAAATGAAGATGAAAGTAGCCCGATTATCAATAACAAAGTAATTACATATGATATAGGCTATAGTTACATGAAATAATTGAATTTAAAGAGGTTGCAGTACTTGTTATGACAATTGGTATTGTTAGCTTTTGTAACGACCATACATGATACCGATGATGGTCGTTTTTTTAATGAACACAAACATGCTAACAACAAATTGCTAAAGCGTAGTTTGATTTGAATGTGCTTTGAAAATAATCATCAATTATATCATTTTGATTTATTTTGAAGAAGAAAAGAATTAATAATGATATTTTGGGGCGTATGATTTATAGTAGTAGTATCGATAAAAGAAATTTATACAATTTGAAATAATATGAGTGATAAAATCGATTAATTAATATTAACTATACAATCAAATGTTTTCATCTTATTAATGATTAATATTTTTATTTTTAAAAATAAAGCGAGGAGCTATCTATGGAACAAATTACTTCTGCACAAAATAATAGAATTAAACAAGCGAACAAGCTAAAAAAGAAACGTGAGAGGGATAAAACTGGATTAGCTTTAATTGAAGGTGTGCATTTAATTGAAGAAGCTTATCAAAGTGGGATTGTAATTACACAATTATTTGCAATTGAACCGGCAAGATTAGATCAGCAAATTATCGCATACGCGCAAGAAGTTTTTGAAATAAACATGAAAGTTGCTGAATCTTTATCAGGTACAGTGACACCACAAGGGTTTTTCGCAATCATTGAGAAGCCACAATATGATATTTCTAAAGCACAACAAGTATTGCTTATCGATCGTGTTCAAGATCCTGGAAATTTAGGCACATTAATTAGAACTGCGGATGCTGCTGGAATGGATGCTGTAATAATGGAGAAGGGTACGACAGATCCTTATCAAGATAAAGTATTGCGAGCGAGTCAAGGTAGTGTTTTTCATTTGCCAGTTATGACTCAAGATCTCGATACGTTTATTACTCAATTTAATGGTCCTGTTTATGGTACAGCACTTGAAAACGCAGTGGCATACAAAGAAGTTACTTCAAGTGATTCTTTTGCATTACTATTAGGTAATGAGGGAGAAGGTGTTAATCCTGAATTATTAGCACATACTACACAAAATTTAATCATACCTATTTATGGTAAAGCTGAAAGTTTAAATGTAGCGATTGCAGGTAGTATTTTACTTTATCATTTGAAAGGTTGACCGTGTTGAAAGTTTTCCGATATAATTATAATTAATTGTTTAACAGAACATTTCTACGTGATTGCATACACAATTGAATATAAACCAATAAAAAGGCATGGACATTTATATAAATAATTGTTTTAGGGAGAATAATCGTGACTGCAAGTTATTCCAATTATTTAAAGTCTTTTCACCTTTTTGGTTACTTAAAGAGATTTAAGTCGGAAAGACAATCCGTTATCAATATTAAACAAGTGTATGCTTAGGCATAAATTTGGGTGGTACCACGGAAATGACTTTCGTCCCTTATTTTTTAAGAGGATGAAAGTCTTTTTTTAGTTAAACAACAAATATGATAAATAGAAAATGAATAGTTCGAATAGGGAGGTCAGTGACATATGTCTGAACAACAAACAATGTCAGAGTTAAAACAACAAGCGCTTGTAGATATTAATGAAGCAAATGATGAACGTGCACTGCAAGAAGTTAAAGTGAAATACTTAGGTAAAAAAGGGTCAGTTAGCGGACTAATGAAATTGATGAAGGATTTGCCGAATGAAGAGAAACCTGCATTTGGTCAAAAAGTGAATGAATTGCGTCAAACAATTCAAAATGAATTAGATGAAAGACAACAGATGTTAGTTAAAGAAAAATTAAATAAGCAATTGGCTGAAGAAACAATTGATGTATCATTACCAGGTCGTCATATTGAAATCGGTTCAAAGCATCCATTAACACGTACAATAGAAGAAATTGAAGACTTATTCTTAGGTTTAGGTTATGAAATTGTGAATGGATATGAAGTTGAACAAGATCATTATAACTTCGAAATGCTGAATTTACCTAAATCACACCCTGCACGTGATATGCAAGATAGTTTCTATATTACGGATGAAATTTTATTACGTACGCATACATCACCAGTGCAGGCACGTACGATGGAATCACGTCATGGTCAAGGTCCAGTTAAAATTATTTGCCCTGGTAAAGTGTATCGTCGTGACTCTGATGATGCGACACATAGTCATCAATTTACACAAATTGAAGGATTAGTTGTTGATAAAAACGTTAAAATGAGTGATTTGAAAGGTACTTTAGAATTGTTAGCTAAGAAATTATTTGGTGCTGATCGTGAAATTCGTTTACGTCCAAGTTACTTCCCATTCACTGAACCTTCTGTAGAAGTTGATGTGTCATGTTTTAAATGTAAAGGAAAAGGTTGTAATGTGTGTAAACACACAGGATGGATTGAGATTTTAGGTGCTGGAATGGTACATCCTAATGTATTAGAAATGGCTGGTTTTGATTCTTCAGAGTACTCTGGATTTGCATTTGGTATGGGACCAGACCGTATTGCAATGTTAAAATATGGTATAGAAGATATTCGTCATTTCTATACTAATGATGTGAGATTTTTAGATCAATTTAAAGCGGTAGAAGATAGAGGTGACATGTAATGTTGATATCAAATGAATGGTTGAAAGAATATGTAACAATCGATGATTCTGTAAGTAATTTGGCAGAACGTATTACGCGCACAGGTATTGAAGTGGATGATTTAATTGACTACACAAAAGATATCAAAAATTTAGTTGTCGGCTTCGTTAAGTCAAAAGAGAAACATCCTGATGCTGATAAATTAAATGTTTGCCAAGTTGATATCGGAGAAGACGAACCTGTACAAATCGTATGTGGTGCACCGAACGTTGATGCAGGACAATATGTCATTGTTGCTAAAGTAGGTGGAAGATTGCCTGGTGGTATTAAAATTAAGCGTGCCAAATTACGCGGTGAACGTTCAGAAGGTATGATTTGTTCGTTACAAGAAATTGGTATTTCAAGTAACTATGTACCGAAAAGTTTTGAATCAGGCATTTATGTTTTTAGTGAATCCCAAGTTCCAGGAACAGATGCCTTACAAGCTTTATATTTAGATGATCAAGTAATGGAATTTGATTTAACGCCGAATCGTGCTGATGCTTTAAGTATGATAGGTACTGCTTATGAAGTTGCAGCATTATATAATACAAAAATGACTAAGCCAGACACAACATCAAATGAGCTTGAGTTATCTGCAAATGATGAACTGACTGTGACAATTGAAAATGAAGATAAAGTACCATATTATAGTGCACGTGTTGTTCACGACGTGACAATTGAACCTTCGCCAATTTGGATGCAAGCACGCTTAATAAAAGCGGGTATACGTCCTATTAATAATGTTGTTGACATTTCAAATTATGTGTTATTAGAATACGGTCAACCATTGCACATGTTTGATCAAGATGCGATTGGTTCACAACAAATTGTTGTTCGTCAAGCGAATGAAGGCGAAAAAATGACAACATTAGATGATACAGAACGTGAATTATTAACGAGCGATATTGTCATTACTAATGGACAAACTCCAATTGCATTAGCTGGTGTTATGGGTGGCGATTTTTCAGAAGTTAAAGAACATACATCAAATATAGTGATTGAAGGTGCTATTTTTGATCCAGTTTCAATTCGTCATACATCAAGACGTTTAAATTTACGCAGTGAATCATCTAGTCGTTTTGAAAAAGGAATAGCTACTGAATTTGTAGATGAAGCAGTCGACCGTGCATGTTATTTATTACAAACTTATGCAAACGGAAAAGTGCTAAAAGATAGAGTGTCTTCAGGAGAACTTGGTGCATTTATTACACCAATCGACATCACTGCTGATAAAATTAATCGCACTATTGGATTTGATTTGTCACAAAATGATATTGTTACTATTTTTAATCAACTAGGGTTTGATACAGAAATAAATGATGATGTTATTACAGTGCAAGTACCATCACGTCGTAAAGATATTACAATTAAAGAAGATTTAATTGAAGAAGTTGCACGTATTTATGGGTACGACGATATTCCATCAACGTTACCTGTCTTCGAAAAAGTTACTAGTGGTCAGCTAACTGATCGCCAATATAAAACGAGAATGGTTAAAGAAGTGTTAGAAGGTGCTGGATTAGACCAAGCTATTACGTATTCGTTAGTTTCTAAAGAAGATGCTACTGCATTTGCGATGCAACAGCGTCAAACAATTGATTTATTGATGCCAATGAGTGAAGCGCATGCGTCATTACGTCAAAGTTTATTACCACATTTAATCGAAGCGGCATCATATAATGTGGCACGCAAAAATAAAGATGTAAAATTATTTGAAATCGGCAATGTCTTCTTTGCTAATGGAGAAGGTGAACTACCAGATCAAGTTGAATATTTAAGTGGTATTTTAACTGGAGATTATGTAGTCAATCAATGGCAAGGTAAGAAAGAAACGGTTGATTTCTATTTAGCAAAAGGTGTCGTGGATCGAGTATCTGAAAAGTTAAACCTTGAATTTAGTTATCGTCGTGCTGATATTGATGGATTACATCCAGGTCGTACTGCTGAAATCTTATTAGAGAATAAAGTTGTTGGTTTTATTGGTGAATTACATCCAACATTAGCAGCTGATAATGATTTAAAACGTACGTATGTTTTTGAGTTGAATTTTGATGCATTAATGGCTGTGTCGGTAGGTTACATTAATTACCAGCCAATTCCGAGATTCCCAGGCATGTCTCGTGACATTGCATTAGAAGTAGATCAAAATATTCCAGCAGCTGATTTATTATCAACGATTCATGCACACGGTGGCAATATATTAAAAGATACACTTGTCTTTGATGTATATCAGGGCGAACATTTAGAAAAAGGTAAAAAATCAATTGCAATACGTTTAAATTATTTAGACACAGAAGAAACATTGACAGATGAGCGCGTTTCAAAAGTACAAGCGGAAATTGAAGCAGCATTAATTGAACAAGGTGCTGTTATTAGATAATGATTTAAACCCCATGTATAAGGATATCTGAAGTAGATTGATATCCCTAACATGGGGTTTTATTTTTGGGTTCACCAATTAGGTTCCAATGCATTTAAAAAGTCAAAGAGGAACAGCGGATTACAGTTGATGCTTCGCATCACTGCATATAAAGTCATACTTATGAGCAAAGCAAATTAGTATGACTTACCTAATAGGATTTCCTATTAGGATCCAATTTATCTTGATTAAAAATCAAAGAGGCACAGCGGATTACAGATGATGCTTCGCATCACTGCATATAAAGTCATACTTATGAGCAAAGCAAATTAGTATGACTTACCTAATAGAATCACCTATTAGGTTCCGATTCATAATGATTAAAAATCAAAGAGGCACAGCGGATTACAGTTGGTGCTTTGCACAACTGCATAAAAGCCTCTAATGATTATAAATCAAAGAGGCTTTAAAATTTTTTGGGCTTTTTCACGATTTTTAAAATGCTTTTTTGAAATGGTATCTAAACGTGAAAGACCGTATTTTTTTATAATTTTGGCGGCGATTACATCGACTTTAGCACCGGCACCTTTAGGAATCGTCATATTAATATTTTTTGATATTTGATCCATATATGTAACAAATGCGTATCGAGAAATTATGCTTGCCACTGCAATGGCTAATGACTTTGATTCTCCTTTTGTTTCAAATTTTGTTTTCTTTGGAAGTGGTATATCTGATAATGCGTAATGGCTATACACTTCGCGTTTTGCGAACTGATCAATCACAATATAATCCAATTGAGACGAATCAATTTTTTCAAGTACATTTTTGATGGCTTCATTATGAAGAACAGCTTTCATTTTTACTTGAGTCCAGCCTTTTGCTTGCTGAATATTATATTTTTCATTGTGTAGTGTTAATAGTGAATGTGGAATGAAAGTAACCAATTGCTCAGCAAGTTCTACGATTTTAGTATCGGTTAATTTTTTTGAATCATCTACACCCAAAGTTTTTAAAATAAGGACATGCTCTTTGGTAACAAAAGCAGCACATACAGTCAATGGACCAAAGTAATCGCCACTTCCAGCCTCATCACTACCAATACAGTTAAATTGATCATACATTAAAGACTGTTCAAGAAAAGAATTAGCCATATTTTTCTTTTTAGTTTTATTAGTATTCAATTGAGAATGCTGCGGTAGAAGTTCTTGAGACACAGCTTCTGCATGATTACCTTGAAACATGACTTTACCTGATTGGTAAATATTTACAGTTGTATTTTGATACTTTGCACGTGCTTTCATACCTTGAGGTAAATTCTCAGTATCAAAAGAAATTCGTGACATTAATGTCGTTATGTCTTTATCCGACAATTTAAAAACGATATTCGCCATTTGTGTAAATCCTTTCATATAATTTCATTATCATTAGCAAAAATAATCATATCATAAATGATAATAACGTCAGAAACATTTATATATGTTGTAAAGAATTAATTGCGGATACTTACAAAATACATAGTGGTCATGTATAATGTTTATGAAAATGTTATAGTGACACAATTTAAACATGATAAAGTATTGAATAGAAAATTCTTTACATTATTTCATTTCATTATAAAAAGAACATTAAGTCATCTATAGAGATTGTGTTGTTGTTTTATCATAATTGCAATATAACAATATTAGTATCAAATTCAGACAAACTATCCAGTCATATTTTATAACGTGAATTTAGATTTTAAAAAAAGGATCAGGAGAAATTATAAATGGCACAGTTTAAAAACAAGGTAAATGTATCAATTAATGATCAGCTTTTTACAATTGTTGGGGAAGATAACCCAGAGCACATACGATATGTAGCACATTTAGTTGATGATAAAATAAAAGAATTAGGGTATAAAGCAGCAGGTTTAGATACTTCAAGAAAAGCAATATTAACTGCTGTGAATATTATGCATGAAAAAGTACTACTAGAAGAAGAAAATCGACGTTTGAAACAACAAATTCACAAATTGCAGCAGCGTGAGCAATAAATGGTCATTGATTTTATCATAATCATTTTCTTTGTGTATTTTGTCATCGTTGGATTCAGACGAGGTTTTTGGTTATCTATGATACATTTGAGTGCAACGATTGTATCATTGTGGATTGCCAGTCAATTTTACAAATCTATTGTAGAAAGATTAATTGTATTTATTCCATATCCTAAAACAACAGCATTTAATACAACTTTTGCGTTTCATTTTAATCATCTACAAAATCGATTTGAAGCGATTGTAGCTTTTTTAATGATTACATTGTTTTGTAAGTTCATTTTGTATCTAATTATCGTAACTTTTGATAAAATAATAGCGTATCAAAACATTCATATTTTCAGTCGTGCAATGGGAATGATAGTTGGTGTGTTTATGACGATAATTATCTTACACTTTACGTTATATCTATTGGCATTATATCCTAACGAAGCATTACAACATCAGCTTAAAATATCTATTGTGAGTCATTCATTGATTTTTCACATCCCATATTTATCGGCTTTCACCATTAATTTATAAATTATCATAAGAGGTCAGGACAAAGGTATATATTAATGATACGTCCTGGTCTTCTTTTTATGGAGTGTTATTATGACAAAAAAAGATGTTATCAAACTATTAGAACAAATTGCTACTTATATGGAATTAAAAGGGGAAAATACTTTTAAAATATCAGCGTATCGAAAAGCAGCTCAAAGTCTTGAATTAGATGAACGACCATTAGATGAAATATCTGATGTAACGGACTTAAAAGGCATTGGTAAAGGTGTTGCAGAAGTAATCAATGATTACCGTGAGACCGGTGAATCTCAGTATTTACAGCAATTACAGGAAGAAGTTCCGGAAGGTCTTATTCCACTTTTGAAAATTCAAGGACTTGGAAGCAAGAAAATTGCTAAGCTATATAAAGAGTTGAATATTGTTGATAAAGCGTCACTTCAAGTTGCTTGTGAAAATGGAAAAGTTAGTGAATTAAGCGGATTTGCTAAGAAAACGGAACAAAACATATTAGAAGCTGTGAAACAACTTGGTGCTAAGAAAGATAGATATCCAATTGATCAAATGAGAAGACTTAATCAAGAAATCATTGATTATATAGATACATTAAATTATATCGATCAATATTCATCTGCAGGAAGCTTCCGTCGTTTTAAAGAAATGAGCAAAGATTTAGATTTCATAATAAGTACCGATAACCCAAAAGCAGTGCAGCAGCAATTATTAAATACTCCCAATAAAGTAAAAGAAGTTGCAGTGGGGAACACAAAAGTTTCATTAGAATTAGCGTATGATGATGAAACGATTGGTGTCGATTTTCGATTAATTGAACCAAGTGCTTTTTATCATACATTGCAGCATTTTACTGGGTCAAAAGAACATAATATAAGAATTCGACAACTTGCTAAAGCACGTGATGAAAAAGTAAGTGAATATGGAATTGAACAAGCTGATGGTACATTAATTCAATATGATAGTGAAGCCAAGATATATGAACATTTTAATGTGAATTTTATACCACCTGCTATGCGAGAAGATGGTAGCGAATTTGATAAAGATCTAAGTAATATCATTACATTAGATGATATTAATGGTGATATTCATATGCATACAACGTATAGTGATGGTGCGTTTTCTATTCGAGACATGGTAGAAGCAAATATCGCAAAAGGTTATAAATTCATGGTAATTACTGATCATTCACAAAGTTTACGTGTTGCTAATGGCTTACAAGTAGAAAGACTTTTAAGACAAAACGAAGAAATTAAGGCTTTAGATAAAGAATATAGTGAAATTGATATTTATTCAGGTACAGAAATGGATATATTAACTGATGGCTCGCTGGATTATGATGATGAAATTTTAGCACAACTTGATTATGTAATTGGAGCTATTCATCAAAGCTTTAACCAATCAGAAGAACAAATTATGGAACGATTAGCTAATGCATGTCGCAATCCATACGTGCGACATATAGCGCATCCAACAGGGCGTATTATAGGTAGAAGAGATGGTTATAAACCGAATATTGAACAATTAATGGCATTAGCTGAAGAAACGAATACAGTATTAGAAATTAATGCCAATCCACATCGATTGGATCTGAACGCTGATATCGTTCGTAAATATCCAAATGTGAAATTAACTATTAACACTGATGCGCATCATACAAATCATTTAGATTTTATGAATTATGGCGTAGCAACTGCGCAAAAAGGATTTGTAACAAAAGATAGAGTGATTAACGCATTATCGCGTGAAGCTTTTAAAGACTTTATTGAAAATAATATAAAACTTAAGAAATAGAGGGATTTTATGAGACAAAAAACATTAGACGTCTTAGAATTTGAAAAAATAAAATCACTCGTTGCCAATGAAACAATTAGTGACTTAGGCTTGGAAAAGGTCAATCAAATGATGCCAGCTACTAATTTTGAAACGGTTGTTTTTCAAATGGAAGAAACGGATGAGATTGCTCAAATCTATAATAAGCATCGTTTACCAAGCTTGAGTGGCTTATCTAAAGTATCAGCATTCATTCATCGCGCTGATATTGGCGGCGTTTTAAATGTATCAGAGCTTAACTTGATAAAAAGATTAATTCAAGTACAAAATCAATTTAAGACATTTTATAATCAATTGGTTGAAGAAGATGAAGGTGTTAAATACCCAATATTAGATGACAAGATGAATCAATTACCTGTGTTAACCGATCTTTTTCAACAAATAAATGAAACATGCGATACGTATGATTTATATGATAATGCGAGTTATGAATTGCAAGGGATTAGAAGTAAAATTTCTAGCACGAATCAACGTATTAGACAAAATTTGGACCGTATTGTTAAAAGCCAAGCAAATCAGAAAAAATTATCAGATGCAATTGTAACAGTTAGGAATGAAAGAAACGTTATACCTGTCAAAGCTGAATATCGACAAGATTTTAATGGGATTGTACATGATCAATCTGCTTCAGGACAAACATTGTATATTGAGCCATCATCAGTTGTTGAAATGAATAATCAAATTAGTCGATTACGTCATGATGAAGCAATTGAAAAAGAACGCATTTTAACGCAACTAACTGGTTATGTGGCTGCGGACAAAGATGCACTACTTGTGGCAGAACAAGTCATGGGTCAGTTAGATTTTTTAATCGCAAAAGCGAGATATAGTAGAAGTATTAAAGGAACAAAGCCGATATTTAAAGAGGAACGTACTGTATATTTACCTAAAGCATACCATCCATTATTAAATCGTGAGACTGTTGTAGCTAATACCATCGAATTTATGGAAGATATTGAAACGGTAATTATTACAGGACCGAATACAGGTGGTAAAACAGTAACATTAAAAACATTAGGTTTAATTATTGTTATGGCTCAATCAGGATTGTTGATTCCAACACTTGATGGTAGTCAGTTAAGTATATTTAAAAATGTATATTGCGATATCGGAGATGAACAATCAATAGAACAATCATTATCAACTTTTTCATCTCATATGACGAATATAGTTGAAATTTTAAAGCATGCAGACAAACATAGTTTAGTTTTATTTGATGAATTAGGTGCAGGTACAGATCCAAGTGAAGGTGCTGCATTAGCAATGAGCATTTTAGATCATGTTAGAAAAATTGGTTCTCTAGTAATGGCAACGACGCACTATCCTGAACTTAAAGCATATAGTTATAATCGAGAAGGCGTTATGAATGCGAGTGTAGAATTTGATGTAGATACTTTGAGTCCAACGTATAAGTTATTAATGGGTGTGCCGGGTCGTTCAAATGCTTTTGACATTTCTAAAAAGTTAGGTCTTAGTTTGAATATTATTAATAAGGCTAAGACGATGATTGGTACTGATGAAAAAGAAATAAATGAAATGATTGAATCATTAGAGCGTAATTACAAACGTGTAGAGACACAGAGGTTAGAACTGGACCGTCTTGTAAAAGAAGCGGAGCAAGTGCATGATGATTTATCTAAGCAGTATCAACAATTCCAAAATTATGAAAAGTCTCTAATAGAGGAAGCGAAAGAAAAAGCAAATCAGAAGATTAAAGCTGCAACAAAAGAAGCTGACGATATTATTAAAGACTTAAGACAATTGCGTGAACAAAAAGGTGCAGATGTTAAAGAACATGAATTGATTGATAAGAAGAAACGATTAGATGATCATTATGAAGCGAAATCTATAAAGCAAAATGTACAAAAGCAAAAATACGATAAAATTGTTGCTGGTGATGAAGTAAAAGTATTATCTTACGGTCAAAAGGGTGAAGTTTTAGAAATTGTCAATGATGAAGAAGCAATTGTTCAAATGGGAATTATTAAAATGAAGTTACCTATTGAAGATTTAGAGAAAAAACAAAAAGAAAAAGTTAAGCCAACGAAAATGGTTACACGTCAAAACCGTCAAACAATTAAAACTGAACTAGACTTACGAGGCTATCGTTATGAGGATGCTTTAATTGAACTAGATCAATATTTAGATCAAGCAGTTTTAAGTAATTACGAACAAGTTTATATCATTCACGGTAAAGGTACAGGTGCACTTCAAAAAGGTGTACAACAACATTTGAAAAAGCATAAAAGTGTTAGTGACTTTAGAGGTGGTATGCCAAGCGAAGGTGGATTTGGCGTTACCGTTGCAACACTAAAATAAATTATAATTTGATAAATTAAATAGCTGCAGTTAAAATAATGTAAAGCAACAAGAATACATTTCAAACATGTTATTTGAAATAAGCATAAAAATTGAGCAAATAGAAATACATGAAGCATGTTATCTGATATAATTTGAACATCATAATAATAATTAAGGAGGATTGGCATTTATGGCAATCGTAAAAGTAACAGATGCAGATTTCGATTCAAAAGTAGAATCTGGTGTACAATTAGTAGATTTTTGGGCAACATGGTGTGGTCCATGTAAAATGATCGCTCCGGTATTAGAAGAATTAGCAGCTGACTATGAAGGTAAAGCTGACATTTTAAAATTAGATGTTGATGAAAATCCATCTACTGCAGCTAAATATGAAGTGATGAGTATTCCAACATTAATCGTCTTTAAAGACGGTCAACCAGTTGATAAAGTTGTTGGTTTCCAACCAAAAGAAAACTTAGCTGAAGTTTTAGATAAACATTTATAAGTTACAACCAATGACGACTGGGGCATTTCTTTAATGAATTGCTCCAGTTTTTGTTTGTGTTTTTAATATAAAAAGTTGAATGATAAGTCATCATATTGTTTACGACTTGAGAATGGTGGGATTAATAAATCTATGAACGTTAAATGATAATCTAGCATGCTGATAGATTTGTAGCAGTTGGTTTGATAAAACAATGTTCAATTTTACATGATGTGCATGAAAAGTCATACTCGAAGATGTTGATTATGAGCTAGAATTAGTGGTGATAAATTTGAAGCACTTTTGTAGCATCATTCATTTTAAAATTAGAAGGGGGGATATTATTGGAAGACTATAAGCAACGAATTAAAAATAAATTAAATGTCGTACCTATGGAACCAGGCTGCTATTTAATGAAAGATCGTAATGATCAAGTGATATATGTTGGCAAAGCTAAAAAGCTAAGAAATCGATTGAGATCATATTTTACGGGTGCTCATGATGCTAAAACAACGAGACTGGTTGGAGAAATACGGCATTTTGAATTTATTGTCACGTCAAGTGAAACAGAGTCACTTTTACTGGAATTGAATCTGATTAAACAATATCAACCAAGATATAATATATTATTAAAGGATGATAAAAGTTATCCATTCATTAAAATTACGAAGGAAAAATATCCTAGACTACTAGTGACGAGAACTGTAAAACAAGGTACTGGCAAATATTTCGGACCGTATCCGAATGCATATTCTGCTCAAGAAACTAAAAAGTTATTAGACAGAATATATCCATATCGCAAATGTGATAAGATGCCAGATAAATTATGTCTTTATTACCATATTGGACAATGTTTAGGACCATGTGTATATGACGTTGATTTGAGTAAATACGTACAAATGACGAAGGAAATTACTGATTTTCTGAATGGGGAAGACAAAACAATTTTAAAAAGTTTAGAAGAGCGAATGTTAACTGCAAGTGAATCACTTGATTTTGAACGGGCTAAAGAATATAGAGATTTAATTCAACATATTCAAAATCTAACTAACAAACAAAAAATTATGTCATCAGATAAAACGATTCGTGATGTCTTTGGTTATAGCGTTGATAAAGGATGGATGTGTATCCAAGTTTTCTTTATACGACAAGGTAATATGATAAAGCGAGATACAACGATGATTCCATTACAGCAAACAGAAGAAGAAGAATTTTATACATTTATTGGACAATTTTATAGCTTAAACCAACATATTTTACCTAAGGAAGTTCATGTACCACGTAATTTGGATAAAGAAATGATTCAATCTGTTGTGGACACTAAAATCGTTCAACCTGCGCGAGGTCCCAAAAAAGATATGGTTGACCTAGCTGCACATAACGCTAAAGTATCTTTAAATAATAAATTTGAATTAATATCACGTGATGAGTCCAGAACAATTAAAGCTATTGAAGAACTTGGAACACAAATGGGAATTCAAACACCAATTAGAATTGAAGCATTCGATAATTCTAATATTCAAGGTGTGGATCCAGTGTCAGCAATGGTTACATTTGTCGACGGTAAACCAGATAAGAAAAATTATAGAAAGTATAAAATCAAAACGGTTAAAGGTCCAGATGATTACAAATCAATGAGAGAAGTAGTAAGACGCCGATATTCTCGCGTTTTAAACGAAGGATTACCATTACCTGATTTAATAATAGTAGATGGTGGTAAAGGACATATGAACGGGGTTATTGATGTGCTACAAAACGAATTAGGTCTTGATATCCCTGTTGCAGGTTTGCAGAAAAATGATAAACACCAAACATCTGAATTATTATATGGCGCTAGTGCAGAAATAGTACCACTGAAGAAAAATAGCCAAGCATTTTATTTGTTGCACCGTATCCAAGATGAGGTTCACAGATTCGCAATCACATTTCATAGGCAAACACGTCAAAAGACAGGCTTGAAATCAATCCTTGATGATATAGAGGGTATCGGTAGCAAACGTAAAACATTATTATTACGTTCATTCGGTTCAATCAAGAAAATGAAGGAAGCTACACTTGAAGATTTTAAAAATATAGGTATTCCTGAAAACGTCGCAAAGAACCTACATGAACAATTGCATAAATAAATTACTGGGCGTGAGAATCATTCTCATGCCCCAAAATATATGAAATAATGTTACAATATGGTTAACAAAGTTATTTTTTTGAATGTACGTGGAAGCGTTTTCTAAATGAGAAAGTTTATCATCACAAGCAATTTTAAATATCGAATCCAAATGTTACATTGTTCGACATGCAGTTTGGTGATCGTACAGTGTGTATTTGTCTTTAAAATGTTTCGCTTAATGATAATGACAACGCTAGAAACGATATCACTTTAGGGGGTTAAGCGTACGTTTAATATAAATAGCTCAATAAATTAAATATTCGTTCACAGGGGGGACTCCTTTTGGCTCAATCAAAAAATGAATTTTATCTAAGACGTATTCACTCGTTATTAGGTATTATCCCAATAGGTGCATTTTTGGTCGTTCATTTATTAGTGAATCACCAAGCAACACAAGGTGCTGAAGCGTTTAATAAGGCATCTAACTTTATGGAATCATTACCATTTCTAATTATTGTAGAATTTTTATTTATATACATTCCGTTGTTATATCACGGTTTGTTTGGTATACACATTGCATTTACAGCAAAAGAAAATGTTGGACATTACTCGATTTTTAGAAACTGGATGTTCTTCTTCCAAAGAGTGAGTGGTATCTTAACATTTATCTTTATTGGTATCCATTTATGGCAAACACGTTTACAAAAAGCATTTTACGGCAAAGAAGTGAATTACGATTTAATGCACGAAACATTGCAACATCCTGGATGGGCAATATTTTATATTATTTGTATTATTGCTGTTGTGTTCCACTTTGCAAATGGCTTATGGTCATTCTTAGTTACTTGGGGAGGACTTCAATCTCCAAAATCACAACGAGTATTTACATGGGTTTCATTAATCGTATTCTTAGTTATTTCGTATATTGGTGTTACTGCAATTATTGCCTTTATGTAATACATCGCATTTAACAAATATAGATTGAAAATTTAGGGGAGTGAAATTTTTATGGCAGAGAAACATCTTATTGTTGTCGGAGGTGGCCTAGCGGGCTTAATGTCAACAATTAAAGCGGCAGAAAAAGGTGCACATGTAGATTTGTTCTCAGTTGTACCAGTAAAGCGTTCGCACTCTGTTTGTGCCCAAGGTGGCATTAATGGTGCGGTCAATACTAAAGGGGAAGGCGATTCTCCTTGGATTCACTTTGATGATACAGTGTATGGTGGCGACTTCCTTGCAAACCAACCACCTGTTAAAGCGATGACAGAGGCAGCACCTAAAATTATTCATTTATTAGACCGTATGGGCGTAATGTTCAATAGAACAAATGAAGGTCTATTAGATTTTAGACGTTTCGGTGGTACATTACACCACAGAACAGCATATGCAGGGGCAACAACTGGACAACAATTATTATATGCATTGGATGAACAAGTTCGTGCATATGAAGTAGATGGATTAGTTACGAAGTATGAAGGATGGGAATTCCTTGGCATAGTTAAAGGTGACGATGATAGTGCAAGAGGTATCGTTGCACAAAATATGACAACTGCTGAGATTGAAACATTTGGTTCAGATGCAGTTATTATGGCAACGGGTGGCCCCGGTATTATTTTCGGTAAAACAACAAACTCAATGATTAATACAGGATCAGCGGCTTCCATTGTTTACCAACAAGGCGCTATTTATGCTAATGGTGAGTTCATTCAAATTCATCCTACTGCAATCCCTGGTGATGATAAACTTCGACTAATGAGTGAATCAGCACGTGGTGAAGGTGGACGAATTTGGACATATAAAGATGGTAAGCCTTGGTACTTCTTAGAAGAGAAATATCCTGATTATGGTAACTTAGTACCTCGTGATATCGCAACGCGTGAAATTTTCGATGTATGTATTAACCAAAAATTAGGTATTAATGGCGAAAACATGGTATATCTTGATTTGTCACATAAAGATCCACATGAGTTAGATGTAAAACTAGGTGGTATCATTGAAATTTATGAAAAATTTACTGGTGATGACCCACGCAAAGTACCAATGAAGATTTTCCCAGCTGTCCACTATTCAATGGGTGGTCTATATGTAGATTATGATCAAATGACAAATATTAAAGGGTTATTTGCAGCTGGAGAATGTGACTTCTCTCAACATGGTGGTAACCGCTTAGGTGCCAATTCATTATTGTCAGCGATTTACGGTGGTACAGTTGCAGGCCCGAATGCCATTGATTATATTGCTAATATTGATCGTTCATATACTGATATGGATGAAAGTATTTTTGAAAAACGTAAAGCTGAAGAACAAGAACGTTTTGAAAAATTAATGGCTATGCGTGGTACTGAAAATGCTTATAAATTACATCGTGAACTTGGAGAAATTATGACAGCTAATGTAACAGTTGTTCGTGAAAATGAAAAACTGTTAGAAACAGATAAAAAGATTGTTGAATTGATGAAGCGTTATGAAAATATAGATATGGAAGATACACAAACTTGGAGTAACCAAGCGGTATTCTTCACTCGTCAACTATGGAATATGTTAGTACTTGCACGTGTGATTACGATTGGGGCATATAATCGTAATGAATCACGTGGTGCCCATTATAAACCAGAATTCCCAGAGCGTAATGACGAAGAGTGGTTAAAAACAACAATGGCCTCATTCCAAGGTGCATTTGAAAAACCACAGTTTACTTATGATGACGTCGATGTGAGTTTAATACCACCTCGTAAACGTGATTACACAAGTAAGTCTAAAGGGGGTAAAAAATAATGACTGACCAACCAGTAAAAGACACACCACAACATGAAACACAATCTAAACCGAAACAAAAAACAGTAAAATTAATTATTAAACGTCAAGATACAAGTGATTCAAAACCATATGAAGAAACGTTTGAAATTCCGTATCGTGAAAATTTAAATGTCATTGCATGTTTAATGGAAATTAGACGTAATCCAGTTAATATTAAAGGCGAAAAAACAACGCCAGTAGTATGGGACATGAACTGTTTAGAAGAAGTATGTGGTGCGTGTTCAATGGTTATCAATGGTCGTGCAAGACAATCATGTTCAGCGATTGTTGATCAATTAGAACAGCCTATTCGATTAGAGCCTATGAATACATTCCCAGTTATCCGTGACTTACAAGTTGATCGTTCTAGAATGTTCGATAACTTAAAACGTATGAAAGCATGGATCCCAATTGATGGAACGTATGATTTAGGTCCGGGACCACGTATGCCAGAGAAAAAACGTCAAACAGCTTATGAATTATCTAAATGTATGACATGTGGTGTATGTTTAGAGGTTTGTCCTAATGTTACTGAAAATAATAAATTCGTTGGTGCGCAAGCAATCTCGCAAGTTCGTTTGTTTAATTTGCACCCAACAGGATCTATGACTAAAGATGAACGTTTAAATGCATTAATGGGTACTGGTGGCTTACAGCAGTGTGGTAATTCACAAAACTGTGTTAATGCTTGCCCTAAAGGTATTCCATTAACAACATCCATTGCAGCAATGAACAGAGAAACAACATTCCACATGTTTAAATCTTTCTTTGGTTCAGACCATGAAGTAGAATAAAAATTAATCCCTTTTGAGTTAAAATGTTATGTTCCTTTCAAAATTAAATTGAATGGAGATACACAATAACTTGGAAGGGATTTTTTTAATAAGCAGATTACATGACAATATGATAGTGGGCTGATTTAAAATAAATATTATAATGACAAAAATGGTAAACACAGTGCATAATACTAAAATCCAATGCTTAGTTATGATAAACTAAAAATTAAATTAAAAGTAAGGATGACCGAATATGAATAAACCAATAGGTGTAATAGACTCTGGTGTCGGAGGTTTGACAGTAGCTAAAGAAATTATGCGTCAGTTGCCAAATGAGACGATTTATTACTTAGGTGATATTGGGCGATGCCCATATGGGCCAAGACCAGGAGAACAAGTAAAACAATATACAGTTGAAATCGCTCGTAAATTAATGGAATTTGATATAAAAATGCTCGTGATTGCTTGTAATACAGCAACTGCTGTAGCTTTAGAATATTTACAAAAGACCTTATCAATCCCAGTGATTGGCGTAATTGAACCAGGTGCTAGAACAGCAATAATGACTACTAGAAATCAAAATGTATTAGTACTAGGAACGGAAGGCACAATTAAATCTGAAGCATATCGTACGCATATTAAACGTATCAATCCACATGTAGAGGTACATGGCGTTGCCTGTCCAGGTTTTGTGCCACTTGTAGAACAAATGAGATATAGTGATCCAACAATTACAAGCATTGTCATTCATCAAACACTGAAACGTTGGCGTAATAGTGAGTCTGATACTGTCATTTTAGGATGTACCCACTATCCATTGCTCTATAAACCTATCTATGATTATTTTGGTGGTAAAAAGACAGTGATTTCGTCTGGATTAGAAACGGCTCGTGAAGTTAGTGCATTGCTAACATTTAGTAATGAACATGCAAGTTATACTGAACATCCAGATCATCGATTTTTTGCAACAGGTGATCCTACTCACATTACTAACATTATCAAAGAGTGGTTAAATTTATCTGTCAATGTGGAACGTATATCAGTGAATGACTAGGAGGATTTTTAATGAAAGAGATTGTTATTGCATCGAATAATCAAGGGAAAATAAATGACTTTAAAGTGATATTTCCAGATTACCACGTAATAGGTATTTCAGAACTAATACCAGATTTTGATGTGGAAGAAACAGGATCAACATTTGAAGAAAATGCTATATTAAAATCAGAAGCTGCAGCAAAAGCATTGAATAAAACGGTCATAGCTGATGACAGTGGACTTGAAGTTTTTGCATTAAATGGTGAGCCAGGTATATACTCGGCACGTTATGCTGGTGAAAATAAAAGCGATGAAGCAAATATTGAAAAATTATTAAATAAGCTTGGTAATACAACTGATCGTCGTGCGCAATTTGTTTGTGTCATAAGTATGAGTGGCCCTGATATGGAAACAAAAGTATTTAAAGGTACGGTTTCAGGTGAAATTGCAGATGGAAAATATGGCGATAATGGTTTTGGTTATGATCCGATATTTTATGTGCCGAAATTAGATAAAACCATGGCGCAACTTTCTAAAGAAGAAAAAGGTCAAATTAGCCATAGACGAAATGCAATTAATTTATTAGAAGCTTATCTTGCGGGTGATCAACATGTCTAAATGGATTATTGTGAGTGATAACCATACTGAATCAGGCGTTTTATATCAAATTTATGAAATGCACCCAGATGCAGATGTATATTTACATTTAGGAGATTCAGAATTCGCGTATGATGATACGGAACTTAGCTTATTTAATAGAGTAAAAGGCAATTGTGATTTTTACCCAGAATTTGAAAATGAAGCGGTCGCAAAGTGTAACGACGTGTATGCTTTTTATACTCACGGCCATTTATATCAAGTCAATCGAACAAGACATTTATTAGCTGAGCAAGCACGCGAATTAGGTTGTGTATTTGCTTTTTATGGACATACACATGTGGCAAAATATGAATATATTAATGGTGTTCATGTGATTAATCCTGGAAGTATATCTCAATCTAGAAGTTCAATGGAAGAAACATATGCTGAAGTCTTGATTGATGATCAAACTTTACATGGCACTGTCAATTTCAAAAATCGACATCACGAAACAATCAGTCATACTACTTTTTAAATAGAAAGTAGCTATGACTTTTTTTAGTTTATAGACTGATTTAACTAGGAGGTCGTGACATGAATATTTGTTTAAAAGTATTTCTGACAATTTTATAAGATAACTGGAATGAATAACACATTTATGTTATGAAAAGAATTGTACTTTTGAGGAATGTGATTGTTGATGGTCCTATATGGTTGAATCATGTTGATTATTTGGTTAAAAGTGTATTGTTAAAAAGTATAAAATTAAGATTCCAAGAAGTCAGGAAAATTGAAAATTTAGTTAAAAGCATGAATCGCATACATATTTAAAAGGATTTCTAAAGGCATAAATTATATCAATAATTTGGTGGTTAAAATATGGAGTAGCAAAATTCTTGAAATTCAGAAATGTAGTGACACAAATATTAATGTTTAGTTAATAAATAGTTAATGTAGTTTTTTGTATATCTCTATTATTATAAATATATACAGAATAAATATTTGAGGATAGGTGTTATTAATTATGAAAAAGAATTTTATTGGGAAATCAATTTTAAGCATAGCTGCTATTAGTTTAACGGTATCAACGTTTGCCGGTGAATCTCATGCACAAACTAAAAACGCTGAAACTGTAAAAAAATATAACGAGTATCAAACAAACTTTAAAAAACAAGTAAATAAAAAAGTTGTGGATGCACAAAAAGCTGTAAACTTGTTCAAACGTACAAGAACTGTTGCAACACACCGTAAAGCACAAAGAGCTGTTAATTTAATTCATTTCCAACACAGCTATGAAAAGAAAAAATTACAAAGACAAATCGATCTAGTTTTAAAATATAATACTTTAAAATAATTGATAGAAGCCATGCTTTAGAGTGTGGCTTTTTGCTATATTCAAAGGTATAATTAGTTTATAATATTGTGTTCATTTGAATGGTGAGCTTATTGGGAAAAATAATTATTTAAAAGTGAATGCAATAGTTGTTTATGTTTTGATCAAGCGAGGTGGCTATTGTGAAAAGGAAATCGAATGTATTAACAATCATAAAAATTGTAACGGATATAGTGGCAACCGTGTTAATCATACGTGCTTTATTAAGCAGTCGTAAAGATGCTAAATAAATTGGAAGTTGCAGCATATAAAAAAGCACGCCAAAACGTTAGCATTTTTTTCTAACGTTTGGCGTGCAACTATTTAATTCAGTGTGTTTTTTAATACCAAGTAATTGAATCGATTTCGCCGTTTTTAACTACGGGAATATTTTTTCTATGTTCTTCTAATGGACGCGTGATATCAAACGTATAGTAACCGTTTTTACCACCATCTATAATTCTCACTACAGCTATAGTATTACCTTTACCTAATTTTTTAGCAATGACATATAAATCTTCAACCGTTTTACCTGTATAAGTTCTTTCTTTCTCGGCGTCTTTAATTAATCTATCAGCACGTTCTTCATCTTTTTTCTCATCATCTGCTAATTTTTTAGCAATTTCTAAACCTTTCCATTCATAACTAAAGAAAGCTTTAGCATCATTTGAATGAGTTAGAAGACCTGTAGCGATAACTGTAGATGCAATAATTACTTTTGTAATATTTTTTTTCATAATAAGTTCTCCCTGTAAAATAGATTTGTACTTACTAATGCGAGTACACTGCTATTTTACAAACGGTTTCATACATTTACCAGTTAACACTTCATTAATTAAAATTAAGTGCAAATTAATAAGGTTTAATGCAACCGAAAAAGAATAATGATGAATTTGATGTTATTATTTTTATTTGAGGTATTATTGAATTTGTTGATAGTATAATAATAGTAGTAAACGTCACTCAACTATGATTGAATGATTTTTATTGTTAAAACGATATTTATATTTCTCTACATTTTGTTTGCAATATTGGGTAGGTAAACACTCTAAATTGTTATACATGTAGCTGTTTTGATAATTAATGTTTATAAAACAAAGAAATGATTCATAGTAGAGAAGTAATTAATATGTATAATTTTACTTATAAAGAAATAAGAGATATATTCTAATTAAGGTTGATATGTTATGATTAATATATAAGTTAAAAATTATACTATTTAGTTGAATTATGCATTTTCGAAGTAAGCATAATTCAACACTTACATTTTTAAATAGATAAAATAGTGTAAAATCACGTGCCAAGATTACTATAGAGTAGGCATTGAGTATTATTGGCAATCACTTAAGTGATTGTTATTTTTTCGTGGTCAATAATAAAGATATAAATAAATATATTGAGGTCAAACGATGATAATTAAAATTTTAACAATTCTATTACTACTTTGTATATTGAGCTATTTGGTTACAAATAGAAAGAAGCCTTTTCTGTTCTTAAAGACACTCTTTATGGGTGTGGTATTTATCTTTATAGGATATATTTCACTGGCAATATCTGCCGTAATTATTTATGGTATTATTCAATTTATCACAATTGATTTTGGTAGTTTTTTCTTAATGGGTATTATATTGATCTTGATTTCAAGTATATTCCAATTATTTATAGTTAGATTACTTTTTAGAAAAAAGAATGTAGATTTGACAGAGGTTGTCGTTTTAGAACATTTAATTCAATGGTTCTTAGTTTACTTTGCGATCTATCAAGCAGTAAATGAAAAAATGGACATTAATGATATTAATATCGACAATTTCCAATCTGTCTTTTTTGACGTGTCTAATTTGAATTTAGTAATTCTACCAACGTTAATCATTAGCTGGGTCACAATATTTAACTATAGAATGAGAAGTTACAAATAAAATCTATGAAATTATACCATCAGACACCAACATTCAAATGGTGTCTTTTTTGTTGTGTGGTTTTATTTTTGAAATTCGAAAAAGTAGAGGCATGAATTTTTTGACTAGTGTATAAGTGCTGATGAGTCACAAGATAGATAGCTATATTTTGTCTATATTATAAAGTGTTTATAGTTAATTAATAATTAGTTAATTTCAAAAGTTGTATAAATAGGATAACTTAATAAATGTAAGATAATGATTTGGAGGATAATTAACATGAAAAATAAATTGATAGCAAAATCTTTATTAGCAATAGCGGCAATTGGTATTACTACAACTACAATTGCGTCAACAGCAGATGCGAGCGAAGGATACGGTGTAAATGGCGGTTATAAAATGTAGGAAAATGGCGAAATGAAAATGCTGTTTTTCCTACATTTTTTCTTTTTTAAATTATATAATCATGTCTTAACTCAATCTTCGATTGGAGGTTATTTGATTGAG